>JANMSZ010000127.1:0-18021 GCA_031389925.1 Hyphomicrobiales bacterium
GCGGGACTCAGCCGCTACAAGGTCGCCGGGGAGCGCAAGCCGAGTTGCGGGACAAAAGGCCGATGAGCGTGACATCCGGAACAAAACGAAAAGAAGGCGGCATAGCCGAAACGATCCGCGTGATTTTTCACGCGTTGATCATCGCGCTGGTGATACGGACGTTCCTGTTCCAGCCGTTCAATATTCCGTCCGGCTCGATGAAGGCCACGCTGCTGGTCGGCGACTACCTTTTCGTATCGAAATACAGCTACGGCTTCAGCCAGTACTCGCTGCCTTTGTCGCCGCCCTTGTTCTCAGGCCGCATTCCTGACGGCTTTCTGCCGGAGCGCGGCGACGTTGTGGTGTTCCGACTACCCAAGGACACCTCCACCGACTACATCAAGCGCGTGATCGGTCTGCCCGGCGACCAGATCCAGGTCATTGACGGCGTCGTCAGCATCAACGGCACGCCGGTCAAGCACGAGCGGGCGCCGGACTTCGTCGAGACCGAGGAGGGCGTGCAGAACGCCAACGTCAAGCGCTGGAAGGACACGCTGCCGAATGGCGTCAGCTTCTACACGCTCGATCTGGTCGACAACGGCTTTGCCGACAACACCCAGGTCTACACGGTGCCGCCCGGTCACTACTTCATGATGGGCGACAACCGCGACAATTCGACGGACAGCCGCTTCAGCCAAGTCGGCATGGTGCCGTTCGAGAACATCGTCGGCCGCGCGCAGATGATCTTCTTCTCGGTCTACGAAGGCGAACGCGCCTGGCAGTTCTGGCGCTGGCCGGTCGCGGTGCGTTGGAACAGGCTGTTCACGATCGTCCGATGAGCCGCAAAGGCGCCAAGGATCGATCGGCGCTCGAGGAGCGCATCGGCTACAAGTTCGCCGACAAAGCCATGCTGGAGCGTGCGCTCACGCATATTTCGGCCCTGTCGGGTGGCCCGCAGAAACGGTCCGAAAGCTACCAGCGGTTGGAATTTCTCGGCGATCACGTGCTCGGGCTGGTGATCTCCGACATGCTGTTTCGCGCCTTCCCGAAGGCGAATGAAGGCGAGCTGTCGCGCCGGCTCGCCGATCTGGTGCGTAAAGAAACCTGCGCGGAGGTTGCCAAAGCGATGGATCTTGGACCAGCCTTGAAGCTCGGCAATTCGGAATCGCATGCCGGCGGACGCCTGCGCGCGACCATCCTTGCCGATGCCTGCGAAGGTCTGGTCGGCGCGGTGTTCATCGACGGCGGCTATGCCGCGTCCGAAGCGCTGATCGGCAAGTTCTGGAAAGAGCGCATGCTCAAGCCGTTGCGGCCGCTGCGCGATCCCAAGACCATGTTGCAGGAATGGGCGCAAGGGCGCGGCCTGCCGACGCCGGCCTATAAGGAGCTCGCGCGCACCGGCCCGCATCACGATCCGGAATTCCGCGTTGCCGTGGTGCTGCCCGACAAGCCGCCGGCCGAGGGCAAAGGCTCCTCCAAACGCGCCGCCGAACAGGCCGCCGCGTCCGCCATGCTGACGCGCGTTGGCGTAGCGGTGGACAAGCTAGATGGTTGATCGAAAGACGCCCAGCAGGATGCCAAGCGACAGCGATACCCGCTGCGGCTTTGTCGCCTTGATCGGGGCTCCCAATGCCGGCAAATCGACGCTGCTCAACGCGTTGGTCGGCTCCAAGGTCACCATCGTCTCGCACAAGGTACAGACCACGCGGGCGCTGATCCGCGGCATCGCCATCGAGGGTAAGTCGCAGCTCATCTTCGTCGATACGCCGGGCATCTTCTCGCCCAAGCGCCGGCTCGACCGCGCTATGGTGACGACCGCCTGGAGCGGCGCGCATGAGGCCGATCTGGTCGCGGTGCTGATCGACGCCCGCAAGGGAATCGATGAAGAGGCGGAAGAGCTTTTGGTTCGCCTTGCCGAAGTCAAAGGGCCGAAGATCCTCATCCTCAACAAGATCGATCTGATCCCGCGCGACGCGCTGCTGCTGCTGACCAAGATCGCCAACGAGAAGGCCAAGTTCGACTCGACCTTCATGATCTCGGCGCTGAAAGGCGACGGCATTGCCGATCTTAAATCCTGGCTGGCCGAGCGCATGCCGATGAGCCCGTGGCTTTATCCGCCGGACCAGATGTCGGACGCGCCGATGCGCCAGCTTGCGGCCGAAATCACCCGCGAAAAGCTGTTCGAGCGCCTGCACCAGGAATTGCCCTATCACTCGACGGTCGAGACCGAGTCCTGGAAGGAATTGCGCAACGGCGAAGTGCGCATCGAGCAGACCATCTACGTCGAGCGGGAAAGCCAGCGTAAGATCGTGATCGGCAAGGGCGGGCAGACCCTCAAGTCGATCGGCGAATCGTCACGGCGCGAAATCACCGACATTGTCGAGCACAAAGTGCACCTGTTCCTCTTCGTGAAGGTGCGCGAGGGCTGGGGCGACGACCCCGAGCGCTATCGCGCCATGGGGCTGGAGTTTCCGAAAGAGTAAAAGCCCGTCACCTTGGGACTGGTGCTAAAATGTCCGAATACAATCAGAGACAATATCGTTTGATGCTAGATCGGCTAGTAGCGTTCGAGGAGGGCGATGTCTCTTTGGGTGCCTTAGTAATCGATCTCGAAGGTCTGCTAGGTGTTCTTGAACGCATTGACGCTTCGTGGAGAGAGGCTTTTCTTCATCTTTGGGGAAAACTTGAAGATGAAAGAGCTTTTGCGCTGTTTAAAAATATAAAGGTTGTTGACCAGGAGACGACCGAAAGAATTGTTCCAGTGATATCAAAATTGAAGCTTATGGTACTTGAAAGAATCGATGATCCTGCGGATCGTTACCGAAGTAACGGTAGCTAAAACGCTCATACATCTGGATTCCGGGTTCGCTCGTTACACTCGCGCCCCGGAATGACAGCAAAAACATGCAATGGACCGATGAAGGCATCGTAATCGGCGTCAGGCGGCACGGGGAGGCCAGCGCCATCCTCGAGCTGATGACGCGCGAGCACGGCCGCCATCTCGGCCTGGTACGCGGCGGCTTCGGCACGCGCATGAAGCCGATCCTGCAGACCGGCAATTCCGTCAGCGCCAGTTGGCGCGCGCGGCTCGACGAGCATCTCGGCAATTACACCGTGGAAGCGCTGCGCGAGCGCGCCTCGAACTTTTTCGGCGCGCCGCACGCGATTTACGGCGTTACTCACCTCGCGGCGCTGATGCGGCTGTTGCCGGAGCGCGATCCGCACGCCGAACTCTTCGAAGTGTTCGAAGGCATCCTCGACCGGCTTGAAGATCCGGTGCTGGCGGCGCCGCTGGTGGCGCGCTTTGAACTGCAGATGCTGACCGAACTCGGCTTCGGCCTGGACCTCGAGCAATGCGCCTCGACCGGCACGACCGCCGATCTGGTCTATGTGTCGCCGAAGTCGGGGCGGGCGGTGTCGCGCGAAGCAGGTGAGCCTTGGGCCGATCGCATGCTGCGGCTGCCGGATTTCCTGCGCGACCACGACGCCGAGCCGGCCGGCCGCGATCTCGCCGACGGCTTCGCGCTCACCGGATTTTTCCTGGCGCGCCACGTGCTCGAGCCGCGCGGTCAGGCGCTGACCGACGAGCGTGCGCATTTCATCGCGGCGCTGACCCGGGCGCTGCCGAACGTCGCCTGACCATCCACCAATAAAAAACCGGTCCGGCTTTTGGCCGGACCGGTTTCTGGACTATTCGGCTACCGTCTAGCGGCGGCGGCACACGCGTTCGATGTGGCAGCGACGGTGGCCATAATAGCCGACGCGGCAGACGCGCACCGACCGGCAGCGTACGCGGTGCCGCGGGCGATAATAATACTGAGCGTCCTGGATCAGCGATCCTTCGACGGCGGTCGAAAGGCCGGAGATCGGGGCGGCGTTCGCCGCCGGGACGCCGGCCAGACCGATGCCGAGGCCCAGCAGAGCCGACAAGATAATCACGCGCATGTGTCTTTTCCTCCAGTTAGCGGCAGAGCCCTGCACGGATCGGGACTGGTCCGCAAAGACTCAACCGTATTTGATTGCCGTGGAATCTATCCGATAACCGGTTCGCGGCGGGGCCGGTTGTCGCTTCGTCACCAAGAATCTTGGTCACCGGGAATCTTATCGTATTTGGGAGATCACCAGGGCCCGTTCCATCTTGCGCTCAGCGCAGGGGGTAACTCCAAGCACCCTGCTAAGTTCAGTGATACCTAGATAATTCGGAAGATTTGATGGCCGGCCCGTTCATCGCTTGTTCATCGCGGAACGACGCAGTAGCTATCGGCCATGGGCAAAAGACTGATTCCCCCCGAAAAGGGATCGATCGAAGAGGTAGGACTGCGCGAGGCGCTGGAAGAGCGCTACCTCGCTTACGCCCTGTCGACCATCATGAATCGCGCTTTGCCGGACGCGCGCGACGGCCTCAAGCCTGTGCACCGCCGCATTTTGTATGGCATGCGGCTGCTGCGCCTCGATCCCAATTCGGCGTTCAAGAAATCGGCCAAGGTGGTCGGCGACGTGATGGGTAATTTCCATCCGCACGGCGACCAGGCGATCTACGATGCTTTGGTGCGGCTGGCGCAGGATTTCTCCCAGCGCTATCCGCTGGTCGACGGGCAGGGTAATTTCGGCAATATCGACGGCGATAACGCCGCCGCGATGCGGTACACCGAGGCGCGGCTGACCCAGGTCGCCGGCCTCCTGATCGACGGCATCGACGAGGACGCCGTCGATTTCCGCCCGAGCTATGACGGCACCGGCGAAGAGCCCTTCGTGCTGCCGGCGGCGTTCCCCAATCTTCTGGCCAACGGCTCGACCGGCATCGCGGTCGGCATGGCTACCTCGATACCTCCGCACAATGCCGCCGAATTGTGCGACGCGGCATTATTTCTGATCGACAATCCGAAGGCGCGCAGCCGCACGCTGCTCAAGTTCGTCAAAGGCCCGGACTTTCCGACCGGCGGCATCGTCGTCGACCCGCCGGAAGCTATCGCCGAAGGCTACACCACCGGCCGCGGCTCTTTCCGGGTCCGCGCGCGCTGGTCCAAGGAAGAGACGGGGCGCGGGACATATGTCGTCGTCATCACCGAAATGCCGTGGCTGGTGCAGAAATCGCGGCTGGTCGAGAAAATCGCCGAACTCCTGAACGACAAGAAACTGCCGCTGGTCGCCGACGTGCGCGACGAGTCGGCCGAGGACGTGCGCCTCGTCATCGAGCCGAAATCGCGCACGGTCGACGCCGAACTTCTGATGGAGTCGCTGTTCAAGCTGACCGAGCTGGAAAACCGCATTCCGCTCAACATGAACGTGCTGGTCAAAGGCCGCATCCCCAAGGTGCTGGGCCTCGCCGAATGCCTGATGGAATGGCTCGAGCACCGTCGCGAGGTTCTGGTGCGGCGCTCCAAGCACCGGCTCGCCGCGATCGACCACCGCATCGAAGTGCTGGGCGGGTTCCTGGTCGCCTATTTGAATCTCGACAAGGTCATCAAGATCATCCGGACGCAGGACGAGCCCAAGCCCGTCCTGATGAAGACCTTCAAGATTTCCGACGTGCAGGCCGACGCTATCCTCAACATGCGGCTGCGCAACTTGCGCAAGCTTGAGGAAATGGAAATCCGTACCGAGGAAAAAGAACTCAAGGAAGAGCGCACCAAGCTGAAGTCTTTGATCGGCTCGACCGACCAGCAATGGAAGACGATCGCCGGCCAGATCAAGGACATCCGCAATACCTTCGGACCGAAGACCGAACTTGGCAAACGCCGCACCGGCTTCGGCGAAGCGCCGGAGCATGACGAGGCGGCGATCGAAGAGGCGATGGCGGTGCGCGAGCCGATTACCGTCGTGGTGTCGGAGAAGGGCTGGATCCGCGCGCTGCGCGGTCATGTCAGCGACCTATCGGGTGTGACCTTCAAGACCGACGACGCGTTGAAATTCGCATTCCCGACCGAAACCACCGCGAAGATTTTGATCTTTGCCGGTAACGGCAAGTTCTACACGCTCGAGGGTTCGAAGTTGCCGGGCGGGCGCGGCCACGGCGAACCGGTGCGTATGTATTTCGACATCGAGCAGGACGCCGACATCGTCGCGGCTATGGCGTATCAGGGCGGCCGCAAGTTTCTTGTCGGGAGTTACGGCGGTAACGGCTTCATCGTGCCGGAAGACGACGTGCTCGGCACCACGCGCAAGGGCAAGCAGGTACTCAACCTCAAGGCGCCCGACAAGGCCGTGGCGCTGACCACGGTCGACGGCGAACTGGTCGCGACCATCGGCGCCAACCGCAAGATGGTGATTTTCGGCCTCGACGAAGTGCCGGAGATGACGCGCGGCCGCGGCGTGCGGCTGCAGAAATACAAGGAGAAGGGGCTGTCCGACGTCACCACCTTCAAGGCGGAAGACGGCCTGACCTGGCTCGACGGCGCCGGGCGCACGCAGACGCTGTCGCTGAAAGAGCTGAAGGATTGGCGCGGCAAGCGCGCCGATGCTGGGCGCATCGCGCAAGGGCTGCCGAAGAACAATAAATTCCGCGGCGCCGCCACGGCCAAGCCGAGCGACGAAGACTAGCTCGCCAAAAACAACAGCGAGCACTCCGCGTCCTTCATCAGCGCCGACGCGGTATCGCCGAAGAACAGTTTTTCGCCGGGCCGCCGGCCGACGCCCATCACGATCAGATTGTTCTTGCGCCGTTTGGCCTCCTTGAGGATGGCCTCGTCGGCGGCGCTGTCGGCGACCACGGCGGTGCGGATGCTCATGTTGTAGCCGTCGGCGATGGCGACGATGTCCTTCAGGATAGCGTTTTCATGGCTGCGCGTGCGCAGGCCGCGGCGCGCCTTGCCGGTGGCGCGCACCGCGACGTAGAGCACGGTTAGCGGCGCCTTGTTGGCGCGCGCCATGGTGATGGCGACTTCGGCGGCACGGCGCGACGGCTCGGTGCCGTTGATCGGGACCAGGATATTCATTTTACCGCGCGGCTTTTCCGCGAGTTCACCACGCACCAGCGTGACGCCCAGCGGGCCGGAGAAGCCTTGCGCCAGCGCCGTCACGCTTTCGTGGAAATCCTGGCCGCGAACCGTCGTCTTTTCCAGGCCGATCAGCATCAGGTCGTAGCCCTTTGCGGCTTCCGCGGCGATGATGTCCGGGCCGGGCGCTTCATGGACGAGGGTGGTGACCTCGACCGGCGTGTTGACCTTTTCTTCTTCCTTTTGCTTGCTCTTGGTCTGCTCGGCCGCCTTCTTGACGGTCTCGCCGGCCTTTTCGGATTTCTTTTCCTGCTTGGCGTCGGCCGGTTTTTCGTCCGGCGATTTGCCGGCATCGGCTCGTTTTTCGTCGGATTTATCCTCTTCGGTCTTCTTCTCGACCGCCTTGGAGTCGGCAGGCATGGCGGCTGCGGCAGATTTCTTTTCCACGATCTTGCTGGCGTCGGTGATGTGCAGAACGGTGGTCGGCATGCCATGGGTGCCGGCCAGCATGCCGGCGACACGCGAGGCGAATTTGCCGTTCGGACTGTCGTCGACCGCGATCAACAGCCGTTCGAGGTTCGGCACGAAACCTTTTTCCTCCAGTTGTTCGCGCTCCAGCCGCTGCTTTTCCTCCTTGCGCATCGGGATGCGTGACAGCGCCCAGCGCAGCGACGGCGGCATTGCCAGGGTCGTGATCACCGCCATGGCGACGATCATGGTGAAGAGGTTCTGGCTGAGCGCGCCCATCGACAGGCCGACGGTGGCGATGATGACCTCGGTCGAGCCGCGGGCATTCATGCCGCAGGCCAGCGCGAAGCCTTCGCGCCGGGTCAGCCCGCCGAGTTCGGCGCCGATGAAAGCGCCGCTGAACTTGCCGACGCTGGCGATGAGAATAAGACCGACGGTCAGCAGCGCGATATTTGGGTCCCTCAAGATCGTCAGATCGGCGCTCAAGCCGGCGATGCCGAAGAACACCGGCGCGAAGAACGCGGTGATGATGCCGCGCAACTGGTCGTCGATGTGCTTGGTGAGGATCGGCGATTCGCCGATCAGCAGGCCGGCCATGAAGGCGCCGAGCACGGTGTGCACGCCGATCATGTAGGTGAGGGCCGACATGCCGCCCATGATGACCAGAATCGCGGTGATCACCGCGAATTCGCTGACGAATTTGTCGTTCGCCCAGCGGATGATGAAAAACACGATGCGGCGGCCGACGGTCAGGCTCACCACCATAAACAGGAACGTGCCGGTGACGCTCTGCATCACGGACCAGACGTCGATGCTGCCGTGCGCGGCCATGCTGAAGATGATCGAGACGATGATCCAGCCGACACTGTCGTCGATGATGGCGGAGGCCAAAATGACCTGGCCGACGACACGGCGCATGAAGTTCATTTCGCGCACCACCATCGCCACGATCTTGACCGAGGCGATCGATAGCGCGGTGCCGAGAAACAGCGACGTGATCAGCCGCTTATCGGGATCTGGCAGCAACGAGTCCGGCAGGAATTCGCCGAGCACGACGCCGCAGATGAAGGGCGCGATGATGCCCATCAGCGAGGCGAAGACCGCGGCGCGTCCGGTCTGACGCACCAGCTTGAGATCGGTCTCCATGCCGGTCAGCAACAGCAGCAGCAGAATGCCGAACTGCGAGATCGCGTCGATCATAGCCTTCTGTTCGGGGTTCTGCGGAAACAGCGCGAGTTGAAGATCGGGCAGCAGCAGCCCGAACACCGATGGCCCGAGCAGCAGGCCGGCGATCAGTTGTCCCATGACCGCGGGCTGGCCGATGCGCAGCATGGCTTCGCCGAGCAAGCGTCCGGTGATCATCAACACCAGGAGCTGGGCGATGAAGATGATTTCGGATGGGCCCTTCTTGCCCTCGACCGCCCAGGCCGGGCTGACGGCCGCCACAAGAATGGCGACGGCTACGAGGGCGAGCAGGGCGTAAGGCGACAGCAGACGCGCACGAAGTGTCGTCATAGTCCGGCGCCCCGTCGTAAACCGCGGCAAATGACAATGCCGCCCCAAGCCCCTGACAACTCAATGGAACTGGCAAAGTTCCAAAGGCAGGACCGGTTTACCGCGCCAAAAACTAGAACCTTTTGGAGATGCCGACAAACGGATTGAGGCGATCGGACGCGCGCGTCACGCCGATATTGATGCCGGCATCGAGCTGCAGGTTCTTGTCCAATTTGTACGCGACGCCGGTGGCGACGAAGGCGGTCTCGCCGAGCGGATTGCGTGTGCCAAACCGCGCGCCTACTTCGTAGTAGGTGCTCAGTTGCTCGGTCCATTCATAGGACAGCGATGCGGTGGTGATGTACTCGGCATGGTATCCGGCGCCATCGTCGTTACGCACCCAGGCGACGCCGCCATTGAGACCGAGATCGAATTTCTCCGTCAGCTTGATGTTGAGCGGCACGATGAATCCGCCCTCGACCACGTCCGGGCTGATGCCGTTGCCGCGCTGGGTCGGCAAAGTGACGAAGGGCAAGAAACCGAGCGCGGTGGCGCCGGGCTTGTCGAACGTGTCGTTGCCCCAAAAATTGATCTTGCCGCGAAGGGTCAGGCCGCCAATGCCGCTGCTGCGCGTTGCGTCCGCCGGACCGACCGTGCGCGTCCGCACGACGCCGTAGGGCTGCCAGATCACATTGAACTCGGTCGCGTGGGTCAGTCCGATCCGGATATTGGTGGTGCCGACGTCGTAGGTATCCGTCACCGTGCCGTCGATGTCGGGGCGCGATCGCGCATAGCCCAAGAGGGTGGTTTCGACCTGAATGCGTCCGGCATCGACCGTGAACGGACTTTCCGTCGCGTCAGGGCGATCGGTGCTCAATTCACGCAGCAGCCGGTCGGGCGTCGGGTTGAAGAGGGTGTATTGGCTCTTGTCGGATGAGAGCGTGGCGGCCTTCGCGGGGTCTGCGGCTTCGGCGGTGCCGGCGCCTATCGTGAGCAGCATCGCGCCGGCGGCAGCCCAGATGCCAGGCCAAGCCGGGCGGGTGGTAAGCGCGGTGCCGCGCTTCGCTGAACCAAAACCGCCTTGAACACGCATGACATCGCCCCCAGATCTGCATTTGCAAATCATTCGCAACAACTTGACGGGTCACGTGGGCCGTGTCAATCTTTGTTGCGACTAATTCGCAACAACATCGCATGGCGGCAAAGACGTTGAACAGAGGTGCGGAATGACGTTGAAGTCGGTTTATCGAGGCCTTGCGGTCGCGGCGTTCGCGTTCTTGCTGGCCACCTTGGTTCTTCCGGGCGCCGCGCAGGCGCAGGCTCGCAAGCCATTCCGCGTCGTCACCACCTTTACGGTCATCCAGGACATCGCGCAGAACGTCGCGGGCGACAAAGCCATCGTCGAGTCGATCACCAAGCCCGGTGCGGAAATCCACGACTATCAGCCGACCCCGCTCGACATCGTGCGCGCGCAGGCCGCCGATCTGGTGCTGTGGAACGGATTCAACCTCGAGCGCTGGTTCGAGAAGTTCTTCCAGAACGTCAAAGAAGTGCCGAGCGTCGTCGTCACCGAAGGCGTCGAACCGATGGGCATTGCCGAAGGGCCTTACAGCGGCAAGCCCAATCCGCATGCCTGGATGTCGGCGACCAATGCGCTGATCTATGTCGAAAACATCCGCAAGGCCTTCGTCAAATACGACCCGGCCAATGCCGAGGCCTATAACCGCAATGCCGCCGCCTATGGCGCGAAGATCAAAGCGCTCGACGAACCGTTGCGCAAACGGCTGTCGGCCATTCCGCAGGGCCAGCGCTACCTGGTGTCGAGCGAAGGGGCCTTCAGTTACCTCACGCGCGACTATCAGATGCGCGAGGCCTATCTCTGGCCGATCAACGCCGACGAGCAGGGCACGCCGCAGCAGGTCCGCAAAGTCATCGACCTGGTCCGCAAGAACAAGGTTCCGGTCGTCTTCAGCGAGAGCACGATTTCCGATCGCGCAGCCAAGCAGGTCGCGCGCGAAACCGGCGCGCGCTACGGTGGCGTACTCTATGTCGACTCACTCAGCGCGGCCGGCGGACCGGTGCCGACTTATCTCGATCTGCTGAAGGTGACGGTGGAAACCATCGCAAAGGGATTCGGCACGTGAACGCGCCCGCACCGGCGATTGGCGCCGCCGCGGACACAAGCCTCGGCGCCAGCATTTCCGTGCGCGACCTCAATGTGACTTATGCCAACGGCTTCACCGCCGTGACCGACGCCTCATTCGAACTCGACCCGGGCACCATCTGTGCTTTGGTCGGCGTCAACGGCAGCGGCAAATCGACGATCTTCAAGGCCATCATGGGTTTCGTGCGGCCGTCGGCCGGCGAAGTGCTGCTCTGCGGCATGCCCGTCAGTGAAGCGTTGAAGCGTAACATTGTTGCCTACGTGCCGCAGAGCGAGGATGTCGACTGGAATTTCCCGGTGCTGGTCGAGACTGTGGTCATGATGGGCCGCTACGGCCACATGAATTTCCTGCGCATGCCGTCGCGGGTGGACCGCTACAAGGTCGATGAGGCGCTGGAGCGGGTCGGCATGAGCGCCTACCGCACGCGGCAAATCGGCGAGCTGAGCGGCGGCCAGAAGAAGCGGGTGTTCCTGGCGCGCGCGCTCGCGCAGGAAGGCCGCATCATCTTGCTCGACGAGCCGTTCACCGGCGTCGACGTGAAGACCGAAGCGGCCATCGTCGGCCTGCTGCGCGAATTGCGCGCCTCCGGCCATCTCATGCTGGTGTCGACGCACAATCTCGGCAGTGTGCCGGATTTCTGCGACCACGTCGTGCTGCTCAACCGCACGGTGCTCGCGGCAGGTCCCACGGCGCAGGTGTTTACCCAGAAAAATCTCGAACTCGCCTTCGGCGGTGTGTTGCGCAACTTCCAGCTCGGCGGCGCCGCGCTGCACGACGATGACGACAGCCGCAGCGTGACGGTTCTCACGGACGACGAGCGGCCTTTGGTGCTTTACGGCAACAAGCACAGCCGCCGCCAAGACAGCGAACCGGATGGGAAGTGACATGAGCGCGTTGCTCAACGAACTGCTGATCCCGTTCCAATACAGCTACATGCTCAAGGCCATGTGGGTGAGCGCGCTGGTCGGCGGCGTCTGTGCCTTCCTGTCGGCTTACCTGATGCTCAAGGGCTGGTCGCTGATGGGCGACGCGCTCGGCCATTCCATCGTGCCCGGCGTCGCCGCCGCCTATATCATCGGCGCCCCCTTTGCCGTCGGCGCCTTCTTTGCTGGCATTCTCGCCTCGATCGCGATGAATTTCGTCAAGCAGAAGACGCGGCTGCGCGAGGATGCGGTGATCGGCCTGGTGTTTACCGCGTTGTTCGCGCTCGGCCTGCTGATGGCGTCGATCTGGCCGAGCTCGGTCAGCATCCAGACGATCGTGCTCGGCAATATCCTCGCCATCGCCGACGAGGACGTGGTGCAGGTGGCGATCATCGCCGGGGTATCGCTCGCCATCATGCTGTTGGTCTGGAAGGACTTGATGGTGACGTTCTTCGACGAGAACCACGCCCGCAGCATCGGCATTAACACGATGTTCCTGAAGGGCCTGTTCTTCACGCTTCTGAGCGCCTGCACGGTGGCGGCGTTGCAGACCGTCGGTGCCTGTCTGGTGATCGCGATGGTGGTGACGCCCGGCGCCACGGCCTATTTGCTCACCGACCGTTTCGGACGGCTCATCATCATCAGCGTCGTGCTCGGCGTGACCACGAGTTTTGTCGGCGCCTATATCAGCTACTTCCTGGATGGCGCGACCGGCGGCGTGATCGTGTGCCTGCAGACGCTGCTGTTCCTGGCTGCGTTCTTTTTGGCGCCCAAGCACGGCGTCCTGGCCGCGCGCCGGCGGCAGCTTCAAGCGATCGAGGCCGCGGCATGACTATCATCGACTGGTTCGTGGTGCCGCTCAGCTACCCGTTCATGCAGCGGGCGCTGGTCGTGGCGCTGCTGGTGGGCGCGGTTTGCGCGGTGCTGTCCTGTTATCTTGTGCTGAAAGGCTGGTCGCTGATGGGCGACGCCATTTCGCACGCGGTGCTGCCCGGTATCGTCGTGGCCTATATCGTAGGTCTACCGCTCGCTGTCGGCGCCTTCGCCGCCGGGCTCTCCTGCGCACTGTTCACCGGCTATCTCAAGGAGAACAGCCGGGTGAAGGAAGACACGGTGATGGGCATCGTGTTTTCCGGCATGTTCGGGCTCGGCCTCGTGATCTTCAGCAAGATCGAAACCGACCAGCACCTCAACCATATCCTGTTTGGCGATGTGCTCGGCGTGACGCCACGCGACCTGGTCGAGACCGCCATCGTTGCCGGCGGCACGCTGCTCATCGTGCTCGTCAAGCGGCACGATCTGCTGCTTTATTGCTTCGATCCCAACCACGCCCGCACCATCGGCCTGCCGGTGCGCGTGCTGCATTACGGGCTTTTGGTGCTGCTCTCGCTCACCATTGTCGCCTCGCTCAAGGCCGTCGGCATCATCTTGGTGATCGCCATGCTGATCGCGCCCGGAGCGATCGCCTATCTGCTGACCGACAGCTTCGGACGCATGCTGGTGATCGCGACCGCCGTGGCGACGGTGTCGGCGGCGATCGGCACGCTGGTGAGCTTCCACCTCGACGGTGCCACCGGCGCCTGCATCGTGCTGACGCAGGCGATGTTCTTCGTGCTCGCGTTTCTGTTTGCGCCTAAGCACGGCATCCTGCGGCGAAGGCTGAGCCTGCCGGCCTGAGCGGAGCGCTATGTCTCGACCCGCGTCCAGCCCGGCGGCATCAGGCGCTCCTGCGGCAGGTAGCGGCCTTTGTAATCCATCTTGCGTGAGCCCGGCACCCAATAGCCGAGGTAGACGTAAGCCAGCCCCATCGTCTTGGCGCGTTCGATATGGTCGAGGATCATCAGCGTGCCGAGCGAGCGGTCGGCTGCTTCCGGATCGAAGAACGAATAGACCATCGACAGCCCGTCGCTGAGCACGTCGGTCAGCGCCACCGCCAGCAATTGCCCGGCGCCGCGGCCGTTGATGCCTGAATCCGGTCCGCGCTTGCGATACTCCACCACGCGGGTTTCGACGTGGCTGTCCTCGATCATCATGGCGTAGTCGAGCACCGTCATGTCGGCCATGCCGCCGTCGCGGTGGCGGGCGTCGAGATAGGCGCGGAACACCGAATACTGCTCCGAGGTCGGCGCCGGGTTGCGCATGTCGCCGATGATGTCGGTGTTGCGCTCGGCGACGCGGCGCATGGTGCGCGACGGTGTGAAATCGGCGGCGACGACGCGCACCGACACGCAGGCGCGGCAGGTCTCGCAGGCCGGCCGATAGGCGATCGACTGGCTGCGGCGGAAGCCGCCATGGGTCAGCAGGTCGTTGAGTTCGCCCGCGCGCTCGCCGACCAGATGCGTGAAAACCTTGCGCTCCTCCTGGCCCTCCAGATAGGGGCAGGGCGACGGCGCGGTCAGATAGAACTGCGGGGTGTCGCGGGAGTGCTGGGTCACCAATCAATCCATAATGCGATCACGCTCAAGACTCGCCCGTCAGCATTGCGCGCCGCGCCGCCTTCGTCAAAGTACTTATTTTGGCACTTATTTGGGCCTTATCGGGCGGTTCCGGGCGGCATAAAGGCGCGCAACATCGCGGCACGCGGCGCATTATTAATCACCACGGTGCCGAGGACGATGTCGTGCAGCAGCCGCCGTCGCTGGTTGAAGAAAGCCAACAGCAGGACGAATGGCGTGAAAAACGACACCGAGAACCAGAAGGCGATGGCGTGCACCGCGCCGAGCACGAAATAGGCCGGCGCGCCGTACCAGGTGCGCATCTCCAGATCCATGACGCGCATGCCGATGGTGGCCGAGCGCGGGCCGCCGAGCGTGACCCCGAAATAGACCAGAACCCAGATCACCGAGGCCGGCGGCAGCAGCCAATACAGCACCCAGCCGAGGCCCAAGGTGACGATGCCGAAGGCGAAAATGAACATCGCGCCCAGCACGATGGGCGCCGCGATCACCAGGAAATCGATGCAGAAAGCCACGATCCGGCGCGCCAGGACGCCCTCGAACAGCTCCGGGTTAACCTCCGGGTCGTAGGCGTGCGGTTTGATGTCGATCGACATGCGATTGCCCTCTGCGGCGTCAGGCGCCATCGCAGCAAATGGCGAATAGGCCGGGCTTTCGCAAGTGGCTGCTCCGCGAACTGGCGGCTAGCCCGGACGGCAAGCTTGCGGCATGGTGCCGCGATTCCGCCGGAGAGAGAAGACCTTGAGCATCACGATCAGAGACATCGAAGCCGCCCGTAGCGTCATCAAAGGCGCGGTGCTGCGCACGCCGATGCTGCTGGCGCCGCGCCTGTCGGCGCTCACCGGCGCCGAGGTCTACGTCAAGTACGAGAACCTCCAGGTCACCAATTCGTTCAAAGACAGAGGCGCGCTGGTCAAGCTGACCGCGCTCACCGCCACCGAGCGCAAGCGCGGCGTCATCGCCATGTCGGCCGGCAACCATGCCCAGTCGGTGGCCTATCACGCCGCGCGGCTGGGCATTCCGGCGACCATCGTCATGCCGGTGACGACGCCCTTCGTGAAGGTCGCGGCGACGCGCTCGCACGGCGCCGAGGTGGTGCTCGACGGCGATACGGTCGCCGACGCGCAAGCCCGCTGCGAGACGATGCAGGCCGAGCGGGGCATGACGATGGTGCATCCTTACGACGATCCGCTGATCATGGCCGGGCAAGGCACCATCGCGCTGGAGATGCTCGAAGACGTGGCCGACCTCGACTGCATCGTCGTTCCGATCGGCGGCGGCGGGCTGATCGCCGGCAACGCCATCGCCGCGCGCGCGGTCAAGCCGGACATCGAGATCGTCGGCGCCGAGGCCGCGCTCTATCCGGCGGTGTGGAACGCCCTCAAGGGCGAGAGCCGCGCCATCGGTGGGCCGACTTTGGCCGAAGGCATCGCGGTGAAGAATGTCGGCAGGCTGACGCTGCCGGTGATCCGCGAATTGGTCGCCGACATCGTGCTGGTCGACGAGGCACATCTCGAGCGCGCCGTGAACGCCTACCTTACTTTGCAGAAGACCATGGCGGAAGGCGCCGGCGCGGCCGGCTTGGCCGCGCTGCTAGCGCAGCCTGCGCGCTTTGCCGGCAAGAAGGTCGGGCTCATTCTATGCGGCGGCAATATCGATCCGCGCATATTGGCCTCGATCATGGTGCGCGAGCTCGACCGCGAATCTCGCATCGTCTCGTTCCGCCTCACCATTCCGGACCGGCCGGGCGTGCTCGGCTTGATTGCGACCAAGCTCGGTGAGCTCGGCGCCAACATTCTCGAAGTAGATCATCGCCGTCTGTTCCTCGACGTGCCGGCCAAGGGCGCCAAGCTCGACGTCACCATTGAGACGCGCGACGCCGCACATGCCGCCGAGATCATGGCTGCGCTGGACGCCGAAAACTATCATCCGCAACGGATCGAGACCGGCGGCGCGATGGAGTGAGAGCCGCGTCGGATTATTTCATGATTTGCGACTAGGGAGATGGCGCGCGCTGCGCGACGTGACGCCGCTGAAAGAATTTTCTCCAGCGTGCAAGTTCCTTTCTCAATTGCCGCCAGATAGGCAACGAATGCTTTGGATGGGCGCGAATAGCGATTGATATTTTGCGCGGTACGTTGGCGTCGATTTCAGCATAAGCCTGCCAATTTCGCCGGCCTTGCAGTGCACACGTCGCGGCGAGTTCAAACAAATCGAAATTTTATTTCGGATTTGACAGTAAAAACCATGCGCCGATAACCGCGTCATGTTCGACACGAGATCTTCCGAAATTCACGAGACTACAACGGTTATCGAGCCGTCCGTCCAGCCGGATGTGCGGACGCAGCTTCGTGCCTCCGGCATCGAAAATCTGTCGCCTGCCGACCGCATGGCCCGCCTCCGGCAGGCGATCGAAGGCCCGGTCGTCTTCACCCACGGCTTCGGCATCGAAGGTCAGCTTCTGTTCCACTGGATCTGCGAACGCGACATCGACATCGACGTGGTGACGCTCGATACCGGACGGCTGTTTCCGGAAACCTATACGCTGTGGGCGGAGACCGAGCGGCGCTACGGCCGCCGTATCCGCGCCATCTATCCGCACAACAAGTCGCTCGAAAAACTGGTCGCCAAGCAAGGCATCGATGGCATCTACGAGTCCAAACAGGCGCGCGAGGCCTGCTGCGACGTGCGCAAGGTCAAGCCGCTCGATCGCGCTTTGGCCGGCGCCTCGGCTTGGCTGACGGGTCTGCGTGCCGACCAGAACTCAGTTCGCCATGACGCCGGCTTGCTCGGCTTCGACGACGCGCGCGGCCTCTTGAAGTTCAACCCGCTGTTTGACTGGACCCGCGCCGACGTGCTCAACGCGGTCGAAGCCCATGACGTGCCGATCAACAGCCTGCACGCCCAGGGTTTCGCCTCCATCGGCTGCGCGCCGTGCACGCGCGCGATTGCGCCCGGCGAACCGGAGCGCAACGGACGCTGGTGGTGGGAAAACGGCCACAAGGAGTGTGGCCTGCATCTGCCGTGGCGAGCGGGCTAGGCGGCCGAGGATGCCGCGGCAGGCTCGGCTGGTTCGAGCATGGTCAGCACCGGATCGCTCAGGTGGATCGCCAGGATGTTGATGCCGGCGTCGATCACCCGATAGCCGCAGTCCTGCAGCCAGACGCGCAACTTTTCGCGGTCCGCCTTGATGGATTCGATCAGCAGCACAGGTCGGCTTGTCTCGATCATCTGGCGCGCGCCCTCGATCGCTTCCATCTCCATGCCTTCGATGTCGATTTTGATCAGGTCGACGCGCGGCAGGTTGAGCGCGTCCAGCTTCATCTTCTGAACGGCGACGGTTTTGTCGTCGGAATAGTCGATGGCCTGGCCGATGAACTCATTGCCGTCGCGCTGGCGCAGTTCGAGGCTGCCGAAGCTCGAGGCGGTGAGATAATCCGGTACCGGCACTTTCAGGGTGCCGTTGGCCGACGATACGGCGGCGTTCATGCAGATAGCGTTGAAGCAATTGTTGATCGCGATATTGCCCGCCAGCGCATAGTAGATGCGCTCCTGCGCCTCGATGGCGACCACCGAACCCCAGCCGGTCATCGCCGTGGCC
>JANMSZ010000139.1:0-6267 GCA_031389925.1 Hyphomicrobiales bacterium
GGGGTGGGGTGAGCTTCCGTAACAGCGGTTCACCCCACCCCGACCGCCTCGCTGCGCTTAGCGGTCGACCCTCCCCCTCCAGGGGAGGGTGAAGAAAGAAAGCGGAGGGATAAAATTAAGAGCCTAAGCCTTCACCGCGAACTTCAGCACGTTGCTGGGCTCGAGCCGCGCGCGCTTGGTGTTCGGCACATAGAGCCCGCGCTTATCGGCCATCGGCTTGAAGGCGTCGGTCAGGCCGACCACGGTCTCGGCGGCGCCGAGCGCGAGGTAGCCGTCCTCGGGCAATTGCTTGGCGATGCGGTTGAGCACGTTGATCTTGGTGTCCTGGTCGAAATAGATCAGCACGTTGCGGCAGAACACCATGTCGAAGGTGCCGAGCGCGGAGAAATCCTTGAGCAGATTGAGCGGCCGGAATTGCACCATGGCGCGGATCTCGGGCGCGATCTGCCAGGTTTCGCCGACCTGGCTGAAGAACTTCACCAGATGCTGAATCGGCAGGCCGCGCTGCACTTCGAACTGGCTGTAGATGCCGGCCTTGGCGCGCGCCAGGACTTCGGCGGAAATATCGGTGGCGACGATCTCGATGCGGAAACCGGCGAGCCTGGCGCTGAATTCGCGCAGGATCATCGCCAGCGAATAAGGCTCTTGGCCCGTGGAGGCCGCGGCGCACCAGACGCGGATGCGTTTCTCGCGCGCCCGCGCCACGATCAGCGCCGGCAGCACGGTGTCGCGGAAATGATCGAACGGCAGCTTGTCGCGGAAGAAAAACGTTTCGTTAGTGGCCATCGCCTCGATGACGTCGATGGCCAGTTGCGAATGCTCCGCGGCCCTCAGTTTATCGACGAGTTCGCCCAAGGTCGCGATGCCGTGGCGGCGCGCGACCGGCACCAGGCGGCTCTCGGCGAGATATTGCTTCTCGGCCGACAGCACGAGGCCGGAGCGCTCGCGCAGCAGCTTGCGCAGATAGTCGAAATTGTGCGGGGTCACGTGCGATCTCCCGCGAACAGGCGGGTGAGCCGCGGCGCGATCTCGTTGATCGGCAGCACGGTCGAGCACAGGCCGGCCATCGCGACCTGGCCGGGCATGCCCCAGACCACGCTCGAGGCTTCGTCCTGCGCCATGACGTGGCCCCCGGCCGCGACGATGGCCTTGGCGCCGTTGAGTCCGTCCGAGCCCATGCCGGTGAGCACCAGCGCCATCGCCTTGGCGCCCCAAACGGTGGCAGCGGACATAAAGAGCGGGTCGACGGCGGGCTTGCAGAAATTGACCAGCGGGCCGTCCGCGATCGCGATCACGGCGCTGCCCTCGCGGCGCACGACCGACATGTGCTTGCCCCCGGGCGCGAGGTATATCTTGCCGGCGACGATCTCCTCGCCATTCTGTCCCTCGTGCACCGGACATTTGGCGACGCGGGTGAGGTGCTCGGCCAGGATCGCGGTAAAGGTCGGCGGCATGTGCTGGGTGATCAGGACCGGCACGTGTTCGATCACCGAGGCGATGTGCCCGAGAATGGCGTTGAGCGCCTGCGGGCCCCCGGTGGACGAACCGATCAGCAGCACGCGCGGCGTCGTGATGGGCATCGGCCGCAGCACGATCGGCCCATGGGCGTGGTCGTGACGGAATTTGGCCTGCGGCGTGGTCTTGGCGTCCGGCGCAATGGCGGTGCGCGGCGGCGCGACGGGGGTTTGCCGCAAGCGCTTCGAGCGCAGGCCGAGCTGGCGGATTTTTTCGATCAGGTCGCGGCGGAAGCTGACGGCGCCGGCGACTTCCTGATTGGTGGTCGGCTTTGGAATGTAGTCGGTGGCGCCGAGCGACAACGCGCGCAAACTGATTTCGGCGTTACGCCGCGTCAGCGTCGAGGCCATGATGACGATCAGGTCGCGCTTTATTTCCAGCAGCAGCGGCAACGCCGCGATGCCGTCGAGATCCGGCATGTCGACGTCCAACACGACAACGTCGGGGTCGGCGCGCTCGACCTGGGCGACGGCCTCGCGGCCGGTGCGCAGGGTTGCTACCACTTCAAGGTCCGGCTCGGCTTCGACCCAGCGCGCGAACAGGCCGCGCACGACGACGGCGTCGTCCACGATCATGACGCGAATGCGCCGGCCGGGCATGACGGCGGCGGGTGGTGTCGATGGGGCGGCGAGGTTCATTGCGGGTTGCCCCGGCTGACGAAGGATCAAATCAGGCCGACTTCCTGGAACTTGGCCTCGACAATTTCCCTGTCGAACGGCTTCATGATGTATTCGTTGGCGCCGGCATGCAGCGCCCGCGCGATGTGGGCGACGTCGTTCTCGGTGGTGCAGAACACCACTTTGGGTCCATCGCCCCCCGGCAGGCGGCGCAGCATGCGCAGGAATTCGAAGCCGTCCATTTTCGGCATATTCCAGTCGAGCAATATGCCTTCGGGAAGCTGGCGCTTGCAGACTTCCAGCGCCTGCTCGCCATCCTCGGCTTCCTCGATCTTGAAATCGAGCCCTTCGAGAATTCGCCGCGCCACTTTTCGAATGACGCTGGAGTCGTCAACAACCAAACAGGTCTTCATCGTTTATCCCCGTGTTATTTGCGGGATAGGCCCGCAAACTATTGAACCGGCGTTATGCCGCTATCGATCTGACACTAAGGTCGAGGACGCGATCGACGTCGACCAGCATCAGCAATTGGCCTTCGAGCCGGTGAATGCCGGCCGACACGCGGGCGAGCCGCGGGTCGAGATTGATTGGATTGGGTTCGCGCATGGCATCGTCGAGCTTGAGCACTTCGCCGACGCTGTCGATCAGCAACCCGTAGGATTCGCCACCCGACTCCACGCCGATCGCCATCGCCGGGCCCTGCCCGGTGGCCGATTGGAGCCCAAGCTGGTCGCGCATGTCGATCAGCGTCACGATGCGGCCGCGCAGATTGAGCACGCCGGCGATTTCCGGCGGCGCCAGCGGCACGCGCGTCGGCCGTTGCGGCGTGAATACATCCTGCACCCGCTGAATCGGCAGGCCGAACAGTTGCCCGCCGATGGTGGCGGTGACGTATTCCTTCAGATTGTTGACTGCTGTCTCGGTGCTCATGGTTTGCCCTTACGCCGCACGACCGACGTCGGTCTGCTCCTTGAGCGCCGCGATCAGACCCTGCCGGTCGAATTTAGCGACATAGTCGTGGAAGCCGACCCGGCGGCCGCGCTCGACTGCATCGGCCGACACGACCGAAGACAGCGCGATGATCGGCAGATCGGCGGTGCGCTCGTCCTTGCGAACCGCGGCGGCGAATTCGAAGCCGTCCATGTCCGGCATTTCGGTGTCGGTGATCGCGACGTCGAAGGCGCGGCCCTCGTTGAGCAAGGCCAGCGCCTCTTGCGCCGAACCGGCCACGGTGACGGCGTAGCCGGCGGCCTGCAGCACCGGAGTGAGCATGTTGCGGAAGAATGGCGAGTCGTCGATGAGCAGCACCGAGCGCGCCTTGGCGCGCTGCGGCTGGTCCTTGCGGCGGAACCAATCGGCGAAGGCAAGCGGCAGGAAGTGGCCGACGTCGATGATTTCGGTCGCCTGGCCCTTGATAATGGCAGAGCCGATCACGCCGGCATTCTCGCTCGCGACCTGGATATCGAGGCGTTCCTCGACGATGTCGACGATTTCGTCGACGACCAGCGCCATGGAACGGTTGCCATCGGAGAACACCAGCAGCGACTGAGCGCCCTCGCCTTTGACGTTGACGGCTTCGTTCAGGGTGATCAACGGCATCAGATGGCCGCGGTACTGCACCATATGACGGCCGTTCGACAATTCGATCTTGCGGGCGTCGATTTCCTCGAGCCGCGTGATCAGCGACAGCGGCACGGCCTTGAGCTGGTTCGAGCCGGCGCGGAACAACAACAGCGAGGTGGATTGCGCGGTGGGGTCGACCGGCACGGCCTGCACGTTGTTCTGGGCGTCGATCTGCGAGGTGACCGAACTGCCCAGCGCCTGCGCGGCGCCGTTCGGATCGATGATCATGATCACCGAACCATCGCCGAGGATGGTATTGCCGGAGAACAACGCGATGTGGCGCAGCTTGCTCGACATCGGCTTCACCACGATTTCCTCGGTGTGAAACACCTTGTCGACGACGATGCCGAAAATCTGGCTACCGACCTGGGTGACGACGATGAAGCCGCTCTCGACGTCGCTCGTGGCCTTGCCGCCGAGCAGATTGGACAGACGGGCCAGCGGCAGCAATTTATCGCGCAGCCGCAGCACCGGGGTATCCTTGATGCGCTCGATGCGGTGCTCGCTGCCGAGACGCGCGCGAACCAGTTCGATGACCGAAAGCTGCGGAATGGCGAAGCGCTCGCCACCGGCTTCGACGATCAGCGCGGCGACGATGGCCAGCGTCAGCGGTATCTTGATGATAAAGCTCAAGCCGACGCCGGCGACCGACTTGACGTCGATGGTTCCGCCGATCTGATCGATATTGGTGCGCACCACGTCCATGCCGACGCCGCGGCCAGACACGCTGGTGACCTGGGCCGCGGTGGAAAAGCCGGGCGCGAAGATGAACTTGTGGATCTGCGATTCCGACATCTTGGCGAGGTCGGCTTCGGAGACGAGGCCCTGCGAGAGCGCCTTGGCCTTGATGCGATCGGTGTCGAGGCCGCGGCCGTCATCGGCGACCTGGATGATGATGTAGCCGCCCTCGTGATAGGCCGAGAGGCGGATACGGCCATGCGGCGGTTTGCCGGCGGCGCGCCGCTGCTCGGTCGTCTCTAAGCCGTGGTCGGCGGAGTTGCGCACCATATGGGTGAGCGGGTCTTTGATCAGATCGAGCACCTGGCGGTCGAGCTCGGTCTCGGCGCCTTGCATCTCCAGATCGATCTGTTTGCCGAGTTCGTTCGACAGGTCGCGGATGATGCGCGGAAACTTCTGCCAGGCATTGCCGATCGGCTGCATGCGCGTCTTCATGACACCTTCCTGCAGTTCGGCGGTGACATTGGACAGGCGTTGCAGCGGCGTCTTGAATTCGGAGTCCTCGTGGCGGCGCACGATTTCGAGCAACTGATTCCGCGTTAGCACCAGTTCGGACACCATCGTCATGAGATGCTCGAGGGTGTCGACGGTGACGCGGATCGACTGGCCACCGCTCTTGGCAGGGTCTTCGTCTTTGGCGGATTCTTTGGCGGCTTCCTTGGCGGGAGCTTCGGCTGTAACGGCTTTCGTCGGCTTAACCGGCGGCGGGTCGGCCGGCGTTTCGCGGAAGGCGCGCTCCAGATCGTCGAGCGAGACTTCGCCTAGACGCAACTGCCGTTCCAGCACCTGCGGCGTCAGGGTACCGACGGTATATTGCGGGGCTTCCTCCGCCGGGGGCGGTGGCGACACCACCTTCGCGACCATGCGTTGCAGTTCATCGATAAGATCGGCGTCGGAGCCGTCCGGCTCGCGCTGGTCGCGCTTGAGCGATTCCAAAATCAGCTTGATGCGGTCGATGGTGGCGAGAACGAGCGTCACGGCTTCACTGGTTGCCGACGCGCCGTCGCGGAATTTTCCCATCAGCGTTTCGGCGGCGTGCGCGAGCGCCTCGAGCCGCGGCAGATTGAGAAAGCCGCAGGTGCCTTTGATGGTGTGGACGAGCCGGAAGATATTGTTGAGGATCTTGGCGTTGTTCGGATCCTGCTCGAAACGCACGAGTTCGACGTCGACCACATCGAGACTCTCGTTGGTCTCGGTCACAAATTCCTGAAGCAGATCGTCCATGGAAAACGCCTTGATCGACGGGCTGTGGCCCGTCCGCCGCTTCCCGTCGGAAGCGCGGTCAGTGTGTCGATGAAGGGTTTAATTTTAGTTGCGTATTGGGACGTGATTGTCGGGCTTAACGTTCCATTAACCGCATTTGCGCCGGTTTATTGGGCAGCGACGACGACCTTGTCGCCATCCATCGTCATCGTGGCGGTGACGCCGACCGCCCGCGCCAGCAGACCGGCATAGAACGGCTGGATGTGGTGGGCGTTCAGCGGCTCGGCGCCGTGCTCGCCGGCCAGCAATGGCGGGGTGGTGGCGAGAATCTTGGCGTTGGTGCCGCTCGCGGTCACCTTGAATCCCATGCCGTCGCCTTCGCCGATCGGGTCGACCGTGAGCTGGCCGCCGCGCGGGATCGCCTGGCCGGCGATCAGCAGCAAATTAAGCAGCAGCTTCACCCGGTTTTTGGCCATCAGGATCCGCGGCAGGTTCCAGGCGAGCTTGGTCTTTTCATCTTCCAGAAAGCCGCGCGCCACGGTCTGGGCATCGCCGAGGTCGATCTGGGAGC
>JANMSZ010000013.1:0-1597 GCA_031389925.1 Hyphomicrobiales bacterium
GCCGCCGAGCTGCTTGAGCTTGGCAAACACCGCGCCGACGTCGAGATCGCCGCCCGGCTTCTGCGACTGCGCAGCGGCCGCGGCAACTTCCGCTTCCTTGCGCGCCGTGGTTTCGGAGGCCGGCAGCAAGGTGGCGCCGGAATCGGTCGGCAACGGCTTTTCCTTGTTGGCGCGGTTCACTTCGAAATCGAGGTCGGTCTGGGTGGCAAGGCCAAGCGTCACCGGATCCATCGGCGCCAGCGCCGCGGCGTTCCAGTGGGTGCGTTCGCGGATCGCGGAAATCGTCGACTTGGTGGTGCCGACCAGGCGCATGATCGCCGAGTCCTTCAACTCGGGATGATTGCGCACCAGCCACAGGATGGCGTTCGGGCGGTCCTGGCGGCGCGACACCGGGGTGTAACGCGGACCTTTCTTGCCGCCGCGTTCGCTCTGCGACGAGGCGACCTTGGCCTCGGCCAGGATCAGCTTGAGATTGGAATCGGCTTCGGCCGCGGTGATCTGCTCGCGGGTCAATTGGCCGGTCGACACCGGGTCGAGGCCTTTGATCCCTTGCGCGGAATCGCCGTCGGCGATCGCCTTGATCTCGAGCGGGTGCAATTTGCAGAAATCCGCGATCTGGTCGAACGACAGCGCGGTATTGTCCAGCAGCCAGACGGCAGTGGCTTTGGGCATCAGGGGGGCTGCTGTGGCCATGGCATATCTCCTCTATGCTTCGCCCGCCCGTCGGGCGAAGCCGGATCATCGGTGATGATCGGAAAGTGGCCTGAATATAGGGGCTTACCCCCCGTCGTGCAACCGCCACGGCTTGACAGCGTGGGGCGGGCCATCCCATGTCGGGGTGTAAAGCGTGTGGAAATACACGCGATTTCGAGGATGTGATGGCTGCTAGCCCCGCCAAGCCGGCGCTCAAGATTTTGCTGTGCTCGCCCCGCGGGTTCTGCGCCGGCGTGGTGCGCGCCATCGAATCGGTCGAGCGGGCGCTCACGCTCTATGGCCCGCCGGTCTACGTGCGCCACGAGATCGTGCACAACCGCTACGTGGTCGAGAGCCTGCGCGCCAAGGGCGCCATTTTCGTCGAGGAACTCGACGAGGTTCCCGCCGATACCGCCGCGCCGGTAATTTTTTCCGCGCATGGCGTGCCGAAAAGCGTCCCCGAGGAAGCCGGCAAGCGCAATCTGTTCGCGCTCGACGCCACCTGTCCGCTGGTGACCAAAGTTCATCGCGAGGCCGAAATTCATCACCGCCGCGGCCGCGAGATTTTGTTGATCGGGCATGCCGGCCACCCCGAGGTGATCGGCACCATGGGTCAGTTGCCGGACGGCAGCGTGAAGTTGATCGAGACGCTGGCCGACGCCGAAGCTTACGCGCCGCGCGACGCGAACAACTTGGCCTACGTGACGCAGACGACGCTGTCGGTGCACGACACCGCGGAAATCGTCGATCTGCTGAAGAAGCGGTTTCCGGCCATCGTTGGGCCGCACAAGGAAGACATCTGCTACGCCACCACCAATCGCCAGGAAGCGGTCAAGCGTGTCGCGCCAATCGTTGACGCCATGATCGTGGTCGGCGCGCCGAACTCGTCGAATTCGCAGCGGCT
>JANMSZ010000160.1:0-4504 GCA_031389925.1 Hyphomicrobiales bacterium
GTCACCTTCGCTAAGAGCCACGCGGAGGAGCGTGGGCAGTAGATGCACAGAGCCGTGAGGGGCGATGGCCGTGAACAGCTCAAGAGTCTCCAGCAGCCGCATCGCAGTAATCTTGGCCTGGGTGTCGAGGTGCTGTGGAAACGGTAGTGACGAAGCCATACCCGCCCTCATTTTTCTGAAGGTGAATTGCTATCACTGAGCATGTCCCGTTGATACATTTAGGTACATCAGTTAGGTACAAGTATCCTAGCAAAAGCCCAATAAACGCGGCGTTATTGGTGTAGAAGTTAGGTACGGAAGGTACTCCCGTCGCTCCCGCCATTTTATCAATGACTTAGCCCCTATTTCGGCCGCGCTGTGATGGCCCCAAAAAGCGGCATTTCATGCTCGTAGAAGCCCCGATCCTCGGCCTCCGAGCGCTGTTCTTCGACGTATTCGGCACCCTCGTGGACTGGCGAACCTCCATTGCTCGGGAGGCGGACGCCATCCTGCATCCACAGGGATTTGCGCTGGATTGGGCTGCTTTCGCCGACGCCTGGCGCGACGAGTACCAGCCCGGCATGGAGGAGGTGCGCTCCGGCCGCGTGCCGTTCAGCAAGCTCGACGTGCTGCACCGGCGCAACCTCGAGCGCTTTCTGCCGCGTTTTGGCGTGACGAACCTCTCCGAGGCGACGCTGCACGACCTGACGCAGGCCTGGCACCGGCTCGACGCCTGGCCCGAAGTGCCCGCGGCGCTGGCGCTCCTCAAAACCAAATTCATGATCGCGCCGGTGTCGAACGGCAACATCTCGCTGATGGTCGATCTCGCGCGCCGCAATCAATTTCCGTGGGATGCGATCCTCGGCGCCGAGGTCGCGCGCGACTTCAAACCGAAGCCCGGCGTTTATCTCGCCGCTTGCGCCGCGCTGGATCTCAAACCCGAGCACTGCATGATGGTGGCGGCACATTCGAGCGATCTGTCGGCCGCCGCCGCATGCGGCCTGCGCACCGCGCACATCGCGCGGCCGAGCGAACATGGGCCGGGGAAGGGCGAGAGTGCGCCGACCGTGCCGGTCGATTTTGCGGCGAAGGATTTGGCGGCGCTGGCCGGCGAACTTGGCTGCTAGCTACTTGTAAATGTACTCCCACAGCCGCCGCAGCCCGACGATGTACGGATCGTCGCAGGCCTTGGCCACGGCGTATTGCACAACGGCCGGATCGATATCCGGGGTCGCGGGCGTTGGTGGGGGTGGCGTCGTGGGCGCGGCCGCAGCGATGATCGCCTTCAAGCGTTCGGGCGGCGCCGCGGCAAACATGGCGTTGCCGATCATGCGAGCGTAACCGGCCGGCGCGTTGGCGACCTCGTCTTCGAGCTGAAAGATCGTCCGGATCGCGATCTTTTTCAGTTCGATGAAACCTTTCGGGCCGACCGCCAGGCAAAGCTGCGCCTGCAGAATCCAGTCGTAGATTTGCGCCAGCCCATACGGTGTCTCGACGTAGAGGCAGATCGGGTTGTAGGTGGCGAGGCTCTGCACATCGACGATGTTGTTTTCTTCCAGCCGGTAGCGGGTGTCGTAGTCGATGCCGTCGATGATCTCGACGGGAACGGCCGAGATTGCCTTCAGAATGTCTTCGTCGATACTCTTGAGCCTGCTGACCTGGGCGTGACGGAACACCGTGCTCAGGGCGAAATCGGGAATCCAGCCGGAGGCGAAGGCGACGCCAAGCCAGAGCGCCCCGGCGTAGACGTTTACGTCCTTGAGGGCGCGGTACATGATGAGGCCGACGATGACGCCGGTCAGCATATGAAGCGCGCCGCGGATCCACTTGAACTGATTGAGTTCGGAATTCAGCGCGGCCTTGAACAGAAAGCGCAACGTGAAGAGGTGGGCGCCCAGAAACGCCGCGCCGGCCATCGATACTGTGGTCAGCAGGTCCTTGAACTCGACCTTGTCAGCCGCGGTCCACAGCAAGGCGCTCGAAACCCAGCTTGACGAGCATGTGCCGCCGGTGCCCGGCCCGACAAAGGTGCCGAACACGACACAGATCGGTGTCAGCAGCAGCATGTATCCGAGGACGCTGAAGATCAGATAGGCGCTGGCGGCGAGCGCCAAAGGCCAGCGGCTGGCGGCCGGACTTGCCGCGGGTGGCGCTGCTCCGGGCGGCGTCGGGGGCGTTGGCGGGCCGCCGCTGCTGAGGTGCGCGGCATATTTGAGCGCCGCCATCTTCAGCAGCGAATAGTCGGCTTGCTTAACGCCCGGCCGGTACGTGGCGAGATTGTCGAGCAGGTGCTGCGTGATCGTCTGACGTTTCTCGAAGATGCGTTCGTTCAAGAACAGCAGCAACAGCGTGATCGAGGTGGCAACGAACACGGCGATGGCGAAATTCCACCAGTCGGGGTTCGTATGGATGATGGGCGCCAAGATCGTGAGCGCGACACAGCCGGCGACGACGATCACGATCGAGACCGCGGCGGTGTGAACCTGCAGCGTGCGCCCGTTCATGCTGATCGCGAGGGTCGCGGAGAGCACGGTGAAAGTTGCAAGGCTTGCCGCCCAAACCGGCGCGGTCGGCGCTACACCCATCGCCAGCCGCGTGCAGATGATCGACATCGCGGCGAGATAACCGGTGACGCAAGCCCACAAAATGGGATCGATGGACTCGCCAAGTTTGCTGAAGAGCACTTCGACGACGACGACTAGAATGCCGTAGCTGAGGAACAGCCAGGGCAGCGCGATCGGTAGCTGCCACACGCCGGCCAGATGGAGGCCTGCCGCTGCCAACAGCATCGCGCCGACCGCGACCTCGAAGGCGCGGCGGTTGAACCCGTCGCCTAACTGGTGAAATGGACCTGCGGCTTGTGTGCTCATGGATGCCCCCCAGCGCCATGGAAAACGTGGCAGGAGGCAAGCACAACCTAAAGTATAATCCAGGTCAACGGAAAAAGCGGCGGCCGAAGCGCTAGCCCTTATAAACCGGCTCCGGCTGCGTGAAGAAGCTCGCCAGGATGTGATAGACCATCATGTAGTTCTTCTGCTGGAAGCTGGCGTGCGAGATGCCGGACATGACGGTGAACTGCTTGTCCGGGTTCGGCAGCTTCTCGAAGAACTTCAGCAAGTCATCCATCGAGGCGATGCCGTCGTGCTGGCCGCGCATGATCAGCGTCGGCACCGTGATCTTTTCTGGATTGACCACCGGCAGCCGCGAGCACATGTCGACGTAGGTGCCGGTCGGCACTGAATCGTCCAGCGCCACGACGGCGTCGGCGAAAGCCTCGATCACCTTGCGCTCGGCGGTGTCGGGATGGTCGCGGTCGAACACCGAGTGGATGAAGGTCTTGCTCATCGGCCGGCGGTTGATCTTGATGAAGTCGGGCAGCTTCTTCTTGCGCTCGGTCAGCGTCGGCGAGCCTTCGCCGGTCCAGACCATGGCGTCGAGCGCCAGGCGGGCCACCAGTTCGGGGTGACGTTCGGCAAACATCGCCGCGCGCAGTGCGCCCGACGAGATGCCGTAGACCAGGAACTGTCTATTGCCGCGCAGCTTCTGGATGTATTGGGCGGCGGCGAAGCAGTCGTCGGCGCCTTGCGCAATCGGGGCGTTGTTGTCGCGGTCCTTGGTGGAGCGGCCATAGCCCTCCATGTCGACGCTCCAGACGTCGAAGCCGAGGCTGGCGAAGTAATCCATCGACGACGAGAAGGGGCGGCCGGGCACCTGCAGGTCGAAGGTCGGCTGGCCGGCCATCGACGAGCCGTGGACGAACAGAATCGTGCCCTTGGCCTTGGCCGGATCGCCGGCGGACTTATTGAACAGAAACAGCTTTACCGCGCCGTTTTCCCGGGTGGTCCAGTGATCTTCACCTTTGATGACGGCGGCCGGCTTGGTCATTTCGTTCATTACTGAAGTCCGTACGGGTAAGGGTCAGTTGATTAGCTGGATGTTGTTGGCCTTGATGACCTTGGCCCATTTTTCGACCTGGGCCTGCATGAAGGTCTTGTAGTCCTGGGACGTCATGGTGAGCGGATTGGCGCCTTGCTCTTCCCACATCTTCTTGGTGTCCGGCTGGTTCACCGCCTTGGTGATGGCGCGGTTGAGTTGCTCGACGATCGCCGGCGGCGTTCCGGCGGGCGCCATGAAACCGGTCCACAAGGTCGCCTGAAAGCCCTTGGCGCCCGATTCATTGAGCGTCGGCACGTCCGGCAGGATCGCGGAGCGGGTCAGGCCGCTGGTGGCGATGGGGCGAACGAGCCCGGCCTTGATCATCGGCGCCATGGTCGGGACGCTGTCGAACAGCATCTGGATCTGGCCGCTGAGGATGTCGTTGCGGGCGCCGGTCGAGCCTTTGTACGGCACATGCACGATATCGACGCCGGTGATGTTCTTCAGCAGTTCGCCGGCCATGTGATAGTTCGAACCGGGTCCCGACGAGCCGTAATTGATCGTGCCCGGCTTGGCCTTGGCCAAGGCCAGCAGTTCCTGGAGATTCTTCGCCGGCACCGAAGGGTGCACCACCAGCACCAAGTCGGTG
>JANMSZ010000169.1:0-1993 GCA_031389925.1 Hyphomicrobiales bacterium
GCGATTTCGACCTCGGCGAACATGTCGGCGGGGCGGCGGCCGGTGAAATAGCGCGCGACAATATCCGGCGTCAGCGCGAAACCGGCGCGTATGAACTCCTGCGATACAATAGCCGTTGACAGCGCCTCGCTATCGACGAGAACGCCGTTGCAATCGAAGATGACCACGCGTCCCCCGATGCGTTGCCGGGATTTACCGGCAGCTCCACGAAATTTCCTGACGAATCACTGACGCAACAAATACGCGCCCAAAAGGGGCGAATCAGTGATGCGAGAATACGGCCGGACCCGGAGGTAGGCAAAGACCACGGGACGCAACTATGCAGTTTTGCACTGGCTGGGGCGAATAGCGGGGACAACGCCCTATGGCGTCTGGCCAGCTCTGGCGTTGTGGTTTTGGACGTGCCGTGCGCCCGGAAAAAGGGCGGCGAGAGCGCTAGTTCAGCTTTTTACGGACGTCGTCGATGCCCTTGGCGATCAATTCGCCGGCAAGCTGGCCCTTAGTCTCTTGGGTCAGGATCTTTTCGGCCGCAGCAACGGCAGCATCGGCGGCAGCGGCGCGGACGTCGGCCGTGGCCTGGGCCTCGGCCTGGGCGATCTTGGTTTCGGCCATCTTGGTGCGGCGGGCGACGAATTCCTCGATCTTGGCCTTGGCCTCGATCGCCAGCCGGTCGGCTTCGGCCTTGGCGCCGGCGATGATGTCCTGGGCCTCGGCTTCGGCCTGCTGGCGCTTGCGCTGATATTCGGCCAGCAACTGGGCGGCTTCGTCCTGGAGCTTGCGGGCTTCGTCGAGTTCCGCCTTGATCTTGTCGGCGCGCTCGTCGAGCGATTTGGCCACCATCTTGTGCACGCCGAGATAGCCCATGCCGGCGACGAACAGCACGAACGCGACCGCGACCCAGAAGCTGGGATCGTTCAGCAATGTGATGATGGTGGAGTTCACGGTGCCTGCCTCAGCTCTTGAGAGCGGCGGTAACGGCCGCATCGACGGCGGTATCGGCTGGTGCCTTGCCGATCAACCGTTCGACGATCGCCTTGGTGGCCTCGGCGGCGATGCCGCGGACATTGGCCATCGCGGCCGTCTTGGTGGCGGCGATGGTCTTTTCGGCCTCGGCCAGCTTGGCGTTGAGCTCACCCTCGAGCTTCTTGCGGGTGACTTCCGCGGCGGCCGCCTGCGTGTCGCGGGTTTCATTGGCGATGGCCTGGGCGCGGGCGCGGGCGTCGGCCAGCGCCTTCTCGTAGGCCGCGATCGCCGCGTCCGACTCCGCCTTGAGCGAAGCCGCCCCGGCGAGGTCATCGGCAATCCGCTTCTGACGGTTTTCGATGATGCCGCCGATCCGTGGCAGCGCCAACTTCGACATCAGCACGTAAAGCAGGACAAAGGCGATGACGAGCCAAAACAGCTGCGACGCGAACGTCGCCGGGTTGAAGGGCGGGAAAGCGCCCTTTGCGCCCGACGGCTGTTCGGTGTGCGAATTGGTCGCCATGCGACGAAGTCCCGGCTCTTAGAGCGCGAACAGGAGCAGAAGCGCGATCAGCAGCGAGAAGATGCCGAGCGCTTCGGTCACGGCGAACCCGAAGATCAGGTTGCCGAACTGGCCTTGCGCGGCCGACGGATTGCGCAGCGCGGCGGCAAGGTAGTTGCCGAAAATCACGCCCACGCCGACGCCGGCGCCGCCCATGCCGATGCAGGCAATGCCGGCGCCGATGTATTTCGCTGCTACTGGATCCATAACGAACTCCTTTGCTTGAACGGTCGGACCTTAATGGCCCGGATGGATAGCATCGTTGAGATAGATGCAGGTGAGGATGGCGAAGACGTAAGCTTGCAGGAAGGCGACCAGCAGTTCGAGCGCGGTGAGCGCGACCACGAGCGCCAAAGGCAGCGTCGCGCCGACAATGCCGAAAAAGCCGGCGCCGCCGAGCAGAACGATGAAGCTGGCGAACACCTTGAGCGTGATGTGGCCGGCCAGCATGTTGGCGAACAGACGCAC
>JANMSZ010000195.1:0-4984 GCA_031389925.1 Hyphomicrobiales bacterium
ACGAGGACGCCAAACGAGTCGAGGCCGCGGTCCAATCGATCGGGCGCGTGCAGGGCTAACGGGCTTCACATACGTCAAATGCCGCGCGCGTCGCCGAACGGTGATCGCGCGGTTTTCGCTTTACCCTATAACAAGGCAAACAGGCCTTATGGAGGATCGAATGGATCGCCGCAGTTTCGTTATTGGCACCGCCGCATCGGCAGCTGCGCTGGCAACCGGACCGGCTTTCGCCCAGGACGCATTTCCCTCACACACGGTCACGATCATCAACGCGTTTCCGCCGGGCGGCGCCAACGACATTGTGACGCGGCCGATCGCTTCGGCGCTCGAAGCGGTTCTCAAGCAGCCGGTCATTGTCGAAACCAAAGCCGGCGCCGGCGGCCAGGTCGGCGCGCAGGTCGCCGCCAACGCCAAGCCGGACGGCTATACGATTCTGTCGCACAACAACGGCATTTCCGGTTACGAGGGTGTCGACAAGCTGTTCGGCCGGCAGCCGAAGACGACGCGCGCCGATTTCATCCCGCTGGCGCGGCTGATCGCCGATCCCGTGCTGCTCGTGGTCAACGAACAAACGCCCTACAAGACGGCGAAGGACTTCATCGAGGACGCCAAGAAGCGTCCCGATCAAATCGTCTACAGCTCGGGCGGCCTCTACGGCGCGACCCATCTGCCGGTCGCGATTTTCGAGAAGGCCACCGGCATTCCGAAACTGCGCCACCTTCCGACCAATGGCGGCGGACCGGCCGTGACCGCCGTCCTCGGCAACAACGCCCAGGCGAGCACGCAAACGATTTCAGCCACGCTTCAGCACATCAAGGCCGGCAAGCTGCGGGCGCTGGCGTCGTTCGGCGGAAAACGTTCGAGTGTGCTGCCGGATGTCCCGACGCTGAAAGAGCTTGGCTACAACGCCGAATATTACCTGTGGGTCGGCATCTTCGCGCCCAAAGGAACGCCGGCCAATATCGTCGCCACGCTCAGCGCTGCGCTCGACAAGGCCGCGATGTCCGATAGTTTCAAAGGAGTGGTGAGCGGGCTTGGCCAGGAATTCGCCTATCTCAATGCCAAGGACTTCGCGGCTTTCTGGGCGGCGGATGCGAAACTTTCCGATGAGGCCGTGCAGTTGATCGGCAAGCAGGGATAGCGGCATGAAGCTTCGCGCCGATCACGTCGCCGGCACGGCCTTTATCCTGTTCGGCGCCGGGATCATCGCACTGAGCGGCGATCTGCCAAGCGGTCGGCTGTCGATGCCCGGCTCCGGCTTTCTGCCCAAGATCGTCGCCGGCCTGACCATCTTCTTGGGCCTGCTGCTGGTGCTGCGCGGCGGCGAAAGTCCGGCTTACGCCGAACTGGCCTGGGAAGACGGCCGGCACGCCTTGCTGGTGACCGCGATCGCCTCGTTGGCCATCTGGCTTTATACGATTGTCGGCTTCATCGCGACGATGGTCGCGATGATCGTGACGTTGCTCGTCGTCATCGAGCGGCGAAATCCCGTGCGGGCCGTGGCTTACGGCCTCGGCATCGTAACGCTGACCTATGTCTGCTTCGTCTACGGCCTCAAGAATCCGCTGCCCGGCTACAGCTTCTAGGACGCAATCGTGGAAACCACCCTGCTCAGCCTGGCGCATGGATTTGCCATTGCGTTTCAGCCGGACAATCTCTGGTACGCGTTTCTCGGCTGCCTCGTGGGCACCTTGGTCGGCGTACTGCCCGGGATCGGGCCGCTATCGGGCATTTCGATCCTGCTGCCGGTGACGTTCGGCCTGAACGCGACGCAAGCGGTGATCATGCTGGCCGGCATCTATTACGGCTCGCAATATGGCGGCTCGACCACCTCGATCCTGATGCGCATTCCCGGCGAGGCGTCGTCGGTGATGACTTGTATCGACGGCAACGCTATGGCCAAGAGAGGCCGCGCCGGCGCCGCGCTCTGCATCGCCGCGGTCGGCTCCTTCGTCGCCGGCACGTTCGGCGTCATCATGCTCACAATCGTAGCGCCGCCGCTCGCCTCCATCGCGCTCAAATTCGGCCCGCCGGAATACACCGCGCTGCTGATCCTGGGCTTGATCTTCCTCGCCTATATGTCGTCGACCTCGCTGGTGCGTACGCTGCTGATGGCCTGCATCGGCCTGCTGCTCGGCATGATCGGCATCGACAACATGACCGGTCACTTCCGTTACAGTTTCGATCTCGCCGAATTGGGCGACGGCATCGGCATCGTGCCGGTCGCGGTCGGGCTGTTCGGCCTGGGCGAAATTCTGTCGACGCCGAGCCACAAGGTGGTCGGCGAAGTCATCACGCCCAAGTACCGCGAATTGCTGCCAACCCGGCAGGAGTGGCGCGAGTCGGCATGGCCCATGGCGCGCGGCACCGTGCTCGGTTTCATCATCGGCATCATCCCCGGCTCCGCGCACATCATCTCGAGCTTTCTCTCCTACGCGCTGGAAAAGAGAATTTCGAAACATCCCGAACGGTTCGGCAAAGGCGCCATCGCCGGCGTCGCCGGACCTGAAGCGGCCAACAATTCGGCCTCCACCGGCGCCTTCGTGCCGATGCTGGCGCTCGGCATTCCGACCGGCCCCATCACGGCGGTGCTGATCGGCGCGCTGATGGTGCACGGCGTCAATGCCGGGCCACAGCTCGTCACCGAGCATCCGAACGTATTCTGGGGCTTCGTCGCCTCGATGTATGTCGGCAACCTGATGCTGCTGCTGCTCAACGTTCCGCTGGTCGGGCTGTTCGTGAGCGTGCTGCGGATCCCCTATGCCTATCTCTATCCGCTGATCATCATGTTCTGCATCGTCGGCGTCTACGAGGTGAGCCACTCGATCGTCGATGTCTGGATCATGCTGATCATGGGTGTTGTCGGCTATGCGCTGCGCAAGTTCTCGTTCGACCCGGCGCCGCTGGTGCTGGGTCTGGTGATCGCGCCGCTGTTCGAGCAGAGCCTGCGCCAGTCCCTGATCATGTCGAACGGCAACTACCTGATCTTCTTCAACCGCCCGATTGCGCTGGTCCTGCTGCTGATCTGCGGCGTGCTGTTGACGTTGTCCGCGATCAGCTTCGCGCTCAAGCGCAAGGACTGGCGCACCAAGCTGGCCGAGGTCGAAACCGGCGAAGCCAAGCCGTAGCAGTCATCCGGCGACGAGCGGAGTTTTACGGCGCCTTCCGCGCGTGCAGCGCCATGGCGATCAACGCCGTACCGCCGAACAGCATATTGATGCCGACCAGCAGCCCGATCGCCCAGACGGAGGTGCTGGGCAGACCGGCGACGATCATCACCGCCAGCACCAGATCGACGATGCCGCTCACCAGCATCAGGCCCCAGCGTCCGGACAATTCACGTTTGTGATCGAGCGCGAACATGATCGAGACGACGCCCTCGATCGCGAAGAACACCACCAGCACCAGCGTCAGCGACAGCGCTCCTTGCGCCGGTTGCGCCAACAGCATGCCGCCGACCAGCACGCCGAGCGCGGCCGAAATCAACGCCCACCAGAAGCCCGGCGCCTGCCGCATCATGAACGTCGTCAACAGGCCCAGGACGCCGCTGACCAGAAACAGCCAGCCGAACAAGAACGTCACCGCCAAGGTCGCGACCGGCGGGATCACGATGGCAATCAGGCCCAGCGCGACCAATACGATGCCTTCGACCAGATAGAGCTTCCAATGCTGATGCAGCGCCTTGGCCACGGCGCGCTGGATATCGGCTTGGTCGGTGGACATGGCAAACTCCTCGGTTGAAGCATTACGACGTTCTAATGCGTGACCCAATCCGCGCATTTTTCCACGTCGCCCTGCCCGCCCCACGGCTGCACCGGCACGGACGAGGTCGAGTTTTTCGGCGAGCCTTCGATGATGCGGTCGCTATAGACCATGTAGACCAGCACGTTCCGTTTCACGTCGCAGCCGCGCACGATCTGCATTTTCTTGAAGAACAGCGAGCGGCGCCGGCGGAAGACGTCCTCGCCCTGCTCGAACTTGGCTTTGAATTTGATCGGCCCGATCTGCCGGCAGGCGAGCGAAATGTCGGACACCTCCTCCGCCACGCCGATCCAACCCTTGAAGCCGCCGCGTTCCGGCACCGTGAAATGGCAGGCCACGCCTTCGACCTCCGGGTCGTCGAGCCCGTAGGTCGCGAGTTTATCGTTCGGCGTCAACCACTTGAACACCGTCGAGCGTTTGAAGATCAAGTCGGGCTCGTCGGCCGCGCGCGACGGCGCGGCGCTCAGGACGACGAAAGCGGCAACGAGACAAGCGATAAAAGAGCGCAAGAAAGCCTCCTGTGGCGTTTCCTGCGACATAGGAACGAGGAGCGGGCGGCGAAAGAGGCCGCCCGTCCCAACGTCACAACAATCGCGCCGGACCTGGCGCGCTATCGCTCGCGGGCCCAGGGGAAGAGGTTCGCCGGGAAATCGGCGGCATAACGCCGGCCCGGCGGCGGCGGCGGAATGTTCGGGCGCTCGCTCGCTCCGGCGTCGACCACCTTGCGGTACAGGTGCCAAGTGGCGTGTCCGAGCACCGGGACGACGACCGTCAAGCCGAGGAACGCCGGCAGCGAGCCGATCACCAGCAGTGCCGCGACGATCACGCCCCACGCCGCCATCGTCACCGGGTTCTTGAGCACCACCTGAATCGACGTCAGCAGCGCGACGGCCGCGCCGACGTCGCGGTCGATCAGCATCGGAAACGACACCGCGCTGATCGTCAGCACGGCGGCGGCAAACAGCAGCCCGACCAGATTGCCGGCAACGATAAGCGTCCAGCCGGCTTGGGTGGTCAGCACATCCTGCGCGAACTGCCAGATCGACTCCGGCGTGCCGTAGCCGAAGGTTGCGATATAGATCGCATTGGCGACCGCGACCCAGATCAGGAAAATCACCGACAGCAAGGCGCCCAGCAGCACGATCGCGCCGATCGATGACGACTGCACCACATCGAGGCTGTGCAGCGCCGACGCCTCAAGCCCGGCTTCGCGGCGCCGGCT
>JANMSZ010000196.1:0-8100 GCA_031389925.1 Hyphomicrobiales bacterium
GCCCCAGGTCTTGATCGCCGACCAGATGCCACGTTCCAGGCGGAAGCGGTCGATCGGCGCCGACGAGTTGATGGCGCGGATGCGGCACAGGCCGACGCCGGTCCACTGGAAGCCGCACTTCTCCAGCACGCGGCGCGACAGCGGATTGGTGACGCGCGCGGCGGCGGTCAGCGCCGGATAGCCGAGATCGGTGAAGGCGTAGTCGATCACGGCGTGCAGCGCCTCGGTGGCGTAGCCTTGGCCCCAGTATTTCACGCCGAGCCAATAGCCGAGCTCCGGCGCCTGCTCCCGGTCCTGCATCATCAGTCCGCAGGCGCCGATGATGGTCTCGTCGTGCAATGTAATGAGGAAGACCGCTTCGCCGCCAGGCTTGTTGGCGCCGGCGATAAAACTGTCGGCATCCGACTTTTTGTACGGATGCGGAATGCGCGCGACGTTTTCGGCGATGCGGCGGTCGTTGACGAGCGCTGCCACCGTTTTAGCGTCCTCGAGGCGCGGCGCGCGCAGTGCCAGCCGCTTGGTCTCAAGGACGGGGATACTGCCTTCTCGAAAGCTCTCGCTTGGTATTTCTTCCAGCAGGGTCATGGCACGGGCTCCAATTTTAGAACTCGGAATGAGTTCTGAAATGCGAAGAGGGGGAGCCGGTCACCCGTCTCCCCCTCTCGAAGCCCATGAGCCCCGCCGGTTTGACTAGATGACCGGCAGACCTCGATTTTTGGTCTACCGTTTATTCGGCCGCTGCCACCATCGGTACGACGGAGACGTAGGTGCGGCCCTTGGCTTTGGTTGCGAACTGAACTTTTCCATCAACGAGTGCGAACAGCGTGTGATCCTTGCCGATGCCGACATTGCGGCCGGCATGCCAGGTGGTACCGCGCTGACGAACGAGGATGTTGCCGGCAATCGCGGCCTGGCCGCCCGACTTCTTCAAGCCAAGGCGACGGCCCGCTGAGTCGCGGCCGTTGCGGGAAGATCCGCCTGCTTTTTTATGTGCCATCGAACTGCTCTCTCAAATTACTTCATGCTTGCGCATGATCTTATCCGAAAACCGGGTCCCACTTTTCGGGATCATGCGCGGTTACATACACCGATTCCGTGAAGGAATCATCTCACTTTTTCTTGCTACTTCTTGCCCTTGGCAGCAGGTTTCTTGCGGGCCGGGGCCTTGGCGGCGGGCTTTTTCGCCTTAGCCGGCTTGGCCTCTTTGGCGGCCTTGGCCTCGACGTCGCCTTCCGGCTTCGGCTTGGGCTCGCGCTTCGGCCGGGCTGGCGGCTCTTTTGAGGGCTTGGCGCCGCCGGTCAGGATCTCGGTGATGCGGATCACCGAAAACTCATGGCGGAAACCGCGCTTGCGGCGCGAATTCTTGCGCCGGCGCTTCTTGAAGGCGATGACCTTGTCGCCGCGGGTGTGCTGAAGCACCTCGCCGGCCACCATGGCGCCCGAAATGGTCGGGGCGCCGATCTGCGGGGTGTCGCCACCCAGCAACAGGACTTCGCCGAATTCGATAACCTTGCCCGGTTCGGCCTCGACGCGGTCGATCCGGATGACATCTTCAGCCGCGACGCGGTACTGCTTACCGCCGGCTTTAATGACTGCGAACATCGTTTTTTCCTCAGTGTTCGTTTCCGGCCTCGGACTATTCCGGGCCAGCTTCTTTCATTCGGATTTTTGCTTGTGTTTTGAAGGACTTAATGGCCCCCAAAAAAGCATGCGGCCCCAAAGGACCGCAATGGCAGGGTTATGCGGCCAAGCCCGCCGCCTGTCAAGAAATCCCACGGAATATGGGCTCCGCGCCGGTCCCGACAAGGCGCCGCGGCTTTGCGCGGCTTAACCATCCGAGCCCGGCGAAGAAGTTCCGCTGTCTGCGGGAATCCTAGGACTCGGCCTTCGCCGCCGACGTCGCCGCCGAACCATTCTCATCGGCCGAATGCGCCAGCCGGTAGCCGACGCCCAGCTCGGTCACCAAAATTTTCGGCGAGTCGGCGTTCGGCTCGATCTTCTGGCGCAGCTTGCGCACGAAGATGCGCAGATAGTGCGTGTCGTGGACGTGGATCGTGCCCCACACTTCCTTCAACAAGTGCTGATGCGTGACCACGTTGCCGGCGTGCTGTGCCAGCACCTGCAGCAGCCGGTATTCCTTCGGCGTCAGCGTCAGGCGCTTGTCGTTGAGGGTGACGGCGCGGAGCGCTAGGTCGATGGTCAGCGGGCCGACTTTGACGGTGGGTTCGCCGCTGGCCGCGCGCATCTGGCGGCGCAGCGCCACGCGCACGCGCGCCAGCAGCTCGGCCATGCCGAACGGCTTGACCACGTAGTCGTCGGCGCCGAGTTCGAGCAGGCGGACTTTCTCGGGCTCGGTGGAGCGCACCGACAGAACGATGATCGGCACGGTCGACCAGGAGCGGATGCGCTCGACCACCTCGGCGCCGTCCATGTCGGGCAGGCCGAGATCGACGATCGCCAGATCGATCGGACGCAGCGTCGCCGAGCGGATCGCCTCGGCGCCGGAACTGGCCTCATGCACGACAAAGCCGTTGAGCTCGAATCCGGCCCGCAGGAAGCGGCGGATCTGGCTCTCGTCGTCCACGACGAGCACGATCGGGGAGGGCTCACTCATCTGCGTCGCTTTCCATCTGCGGGACGGCGGCTTGCGTCACCGGGAGTTCGATCGCCAGCGTGGTGCCGAGGCCCGGCCCGTCGCTGACGGCGTTCATCTTACCAGCATTGGCGGCGATAAAGGCGTTGGCGATCCAGAGCCCGAGGCCCGAACCGCTGGTGTTTGCCGCATGGCGCGGGCCGCGCACGAAACGGTCCCAGATTTTCGCGGCTTCGTCGGCGGTCAGACCGCTGCCTTGGTCGCTGACGCTCAGGATCATGCGGCCGTCGCGGGCGCGCGCCGCCACCGAAATCTGCGAACCGGCAGGCGAGTATTTCACGGCGTTGTCGAAGATCTGCACCAATGCCTGCTGCACCAGCACCGGATCGACATACACCAGCGGCAAATCGGGCGGGATGTTGAGCGTGACTTTGCGGTCGGCCAGGCGGTGGCGGCAGCGTTCGATGGCCGAATTGATGATGTCCTCGGGATCGGCCCATTCGATACGCGGCTTGACGCCATCGCTGCTGATGCGGCTGGCGTCGAGCAGGTTCTGGATATCGTTATTGAGACGCTCGGCTTCGTTACGGACGTCCAGGACCAGGGCCTGAAGTTTTTTCTCTTTGGCCAGCGCCGGCGCGGCCATCAGCACGCTGGCGGCGCCCAGGATCGAGGCCAAAGGCGTGCGCAATTCATGCGACACCGAGCCGATTAGCGCTTCGCGCAATTGGTCGGTCTGCGAGCGCATGCGCGCCTCGCTGATGGCGTGGGCAACGCCGAGCCGGTCGAGCGTCGCAGTGGCGTCGGCCAGCACCGCATCAACACGAATACGTATGTCGTCGAACGCGTCCTGTGTCTCCCCACCGAGATCGACGGCGATCACGCCGAACTCCGGATTCTTCGACGACACGGCGCGCACCAGCCAAGCCTCGCCGCCGGGCGCGGCGGCGATGGCGCCGGTGGTGTCGCGCCGTCCGGCGGCGACTTCGGCGGCCTCGGTCAACACCTGCTGCGGTACCGCGATGCCGGCGCGCTTGCCGCCGAGCGACGCGTCGCGGGCGCCGGCGAACAGCACGACCTTTCGCTGCATGACGGTGGCCAGATGGTCCTCGATCGCGGCATGGATGTCCGACACGTCGAAGGCGACGGCCAGCCGGCGCGAGAATGCATAAAGGTCGCGCAGATCGATCTCGCGCTGGTGCGCCATCTCGAATTGCCGCTTCAAGCGCGTCGCGAGCTGGCTCACGATGACCGCGACGATGAGGAAGAGAATGAGATTGAGCACCTCGAGCGGGTCGGTAACCCGGAAGGTGTAGAGCGGCGGGTAGAACAAGTAGGCCGAGGCCAGAACGCCGCCGATCGCGGCGACGATGGCCGAAACCAGGCCCCAGCGTATGGCCGCGACCAGCACCGGCAGTAGATAGACCACCGAGCCGTGGCCGAGCCCGGTGTTTGCGATCAGCGTATAGACCAGCCCGGTAACCCCGGCGACCATGGCCAAGGTCAGGCCGATCCCGATCATTTCCTTGCGGACGCGGTCGAATGTCACGCTTGCGGGCATTGGGACGTACGCTTTGCGGCCGGTTTTCGCCAATAGCTGCAATATACCGCGCTCAAGCCTTGTCTGTCTCGGCCACGTTGGCTAGATAACGCCGTCCGTTCGGGCCGTTTTCGGCCTTTTCGGGCTCCGGAGAGGTGGCAGAGCGGTTGAATGCACCGCACTCGAAATGCGGCATAGGTGCAAGCCTATCGGGGGTTCGAATCCCTCCCTCTCCGCCAGACCTTGCTTAAGCAGAATTGCTGGAATTCTGGGCTCTTATAAATAGGGACTTATAGTGCGTGTTTTATAGTCCGCTAGGGCCTCACTTAAATGGATGAGGGCCAGCAAACTCGTAGCCTGGAATCTGCGGCGACTTCGGGTCGCAAAGGACCTTTCGCAGGGATCACTTGCGGTTGACGCTGGTGTCGATCGTTCATTTGTCGGACGAATCGAGCGAGGCCTAGAAAAATCCCACGGTCGAGACGCTCGAGAAATTCTCAAAAGTTTTAGGAATAGCCCCTCACGAATTGCTGCTCCCCGTGAAGGCGAACGAACGACCACCGGCTACGCTCGTCCGTGGCCGTAAAAAGCGGTGAAGCCAAAGAGAAATCGTCAATCAAGTTTGTAGAAATGCCACCGGGCTTCGTTCGCTCACTATGAAGATGGTGGCCGTAAAGCGACTCCCGAAGACGGCGAGCCCTGGGTGAATACCGGCGTGGACGAAGAGGGGGTTGGTCCAGCGTTGGCAGTAGCGAAGGGATCAAAAGCGACAGGCGGCTGCTTCAAAAACCCGAACCGGTGGTTGGATTTTGTATCTTAGCCCTTTGGATTGTGGGCCTTTATCAAGCCCACCAGTGGAGCTTATGAAAGTATGGTTCTCTTATCAATAATTACAATATGATAATATAAGCTATCAAAATAATTGACATCGCATCCGATCCATGATAAGTATAACTACCATGGGCAATATAAAGATACGTAAACCTATCAAGAAAGGCGCAGATTCCAAACTCCTGACTGAACTGGGAAACCTGTTCCGGGAGGGGCGTCAGCGCGCCAAGCTGACCCAGGATGAAGTGGCCTTAAAAGCGGGCGTGAGCCGCGTGAGTTACCGAGCCATCGAAACCGGCGCGGCTGCGCCGCGCGCGGGCACTCTCGTCAATATCGCGCGCGCGCTCGGTTTGGAAATGATGTTCGTTCCCAAGGAGATTGTGCCCGCCGTGCAAGCAATGCTGCATTCCGGAAGCGAAGATCAGCCTGCCTTCACTGCTGATCCTGAGGAAGATTAAGAATGAGCGCCGACCAATCACCCATTGCGGCGGTGACATCGCTCGACGTGACGCTTGGGCAAGTCGAGGTCGGGACCATCGTACGCACGCCCGGCGACTATAATGCTTTCAGCTTTGCTCCGAGCTATCGCCTGTTGCGCGATCCGCCCGTGCTGAGTCTTTCCTTCCGCGCAGCAGATGGCAGCCTGCGCAAAGATCCACGGCCGGAGCATGGCGTTCTGCCTGCGTTTTTTTCCAATCTGCTTCCCGAGGATAAACTGCGCGAAGCAATGGAGCGCCATCATGCGCAGGACGTGCGGGCGGGCAACGATTTTGATTTGCTTGCGGCGCTAGGCGTCGATCTGCCGGGTGCGGTGCGTGTAACCCCAAGTAGCGGGTCAGCCGTGCCGGAGGTGGTTAAGAAGGCGGCAGCTGGCAAGGCGCGGTTTTCTCTTGCGGGTGTGCAGCTGAAGCTTTCCGTAATGAAAAATACTGTCAAGGAAGGTGGTCTTACGCTTCCCGTCGGCAATGCGGACGGCGGCTATATCGCCAAGTTTCCCTCGCTGAACCATATCGGGGTTTCCGAAAATGAGTTCGCTATGCTGGCCCTCGCCGAGAAGCTTGGCATGGAGGTTCCTGAGCGCGAACTCGTGGACAAGGACGAATTCGAGGGTATTCCGCCGGAATTCAATACGCTTTCGACAGGGCGTGTCCTGCTGGTGCGTCGGTTCGACCGAACGGAAAAAGGGCGCGTCCACATGGAGGACTTCGCGCAAGTGTTCGGCGTCCAGCCTCATCTGAAATACATTGCCGCCGGAAATCATAACATTGCCGATGCACTGAATCGGGCTGTTTCACTGGAGGGCGCTGTCGAGTTTGTCAGGCGTCTTGCTCTTGCTGCGGTCACCGGCAATGGAGATATGCATCTGAAAAACTGGTCAGTGATTTATCCCGGCGAAGGGCGTAAGCCGCAGCTTGCGCCGGTGTATGACGTGCTGTCCTCGATCTCTTACATCCCAGACGACAAGTTTGCTCTCTCACTGGGTGGCGAGAAATCCTTCAAAGGGTTGACCAAAGACCGCTGGCGTAACTTTGCTAATCGCGCGCGTCTGCCTGAGGGTGCGGTCGTGAAGGCGGTAGCTGAAACGGCAGCTGCAGTTCACGACCTTTGGCCAAAGCTGCCAGAGCGTGATGTTGTGCCAAAAAGTATTCTGGCCCTCATTGATAAGCATATAGCCACCATGACACCCATTCTTGACCCATCTGGCACAAAGGCTCCGAGCCAATAGAGCAGGCGCATTTCCGTATCGCCGGATGATCATCATCATGATCATCGTCGGACAGCAGCAGCGGCAGCTTCTATGTTCAGCAAAGACCATCAAGACTGGATTGGACGGCCCAAGGTCGGGATCACCGGCATTAGGGCGCGGAGTTCGCGCGCATCGTCAATCTTTCTTTATGCAATTGGTATGATCTGGGTTTTGCACACGCGGAATGTATCACTGAAGGCATCTTTGCCTTGACGTGTCTAAAAAAGAAAAGACGGTAAAATTCTAAAAAAGAAGCCAACGAAGCAAAGGCCGGAGACGATGAGCAACAAGGCGCTTCCTTTGGCTCTCATTTTTCTCGGAACGCCCGCATGAACTGATCCGACAGCGGCTTTACAAGATAAGATATCACATTGCGTTCGCCGGTTTGGATAAAGGCCTCAACTGGCATACCTGCGATGAGTTTGAGGCCTTCAAGCCGCGTAATTTCATCCTCGGCCACCGAAATCCGAACGGTATAGAAAGGTACACCGCTCTTCTGGTCTTGGGTCACATCGGCTGAAATTCTGGTCAGCGTTCCAATGAGTTCGGGAGTGGTCCGCTGATTGAAGGCGGAAAATCGCAGCAGCGCTTTCTGACCAAAGCGAACCTGATCAATATCCTGCGGCTGAATTCTTGCTTCGACGGTCAGGGCTTCAGCCTCCGGCACGATCATCATGATCGGTTCGCCCGCTGTAATGACTCCCCCGATGGTGTGGACATTCAGTTGATGGACTACGCCATCCAGCGGCGCTCTGATATCGATACGCCTGAGTTGATCCTCCGCGGCCACTTTCCTTTCCACGAGCTCCGACGACTTGGCTCTGATCTCGGCAAGATCTTTCCCGACTTCAGCGCGCATATCCTGGTCAATTTGAATGATCTGCAACTCGAGTTCGCCAATCTTGCCTTTCGCCTGCGCAATTGCGGAGATGAGTTGACCTCGCTCACCTTCAAGCCGCGCCGCGTCGCGCTCAAGTGCGGTCACACGCGAGTAAGCGGTTAATTTCTTTTCCCAGAGTTCGTTGATGCCGACGAGCTCCTTTTTGATCCACTCGATTTGCAAGAGCCTTGCCTCTTGCTGCATCGTGGTGCCTTTAATTTCTTCGTTCAGTTGCGCAACTCTCTCCCTGATCTGCGCCTTTTGTCCTGCGCGCGCGGCGCGCCTGATTTCGAAAAGCCGGCGCTCTCCATTGAGAACGTGGGCAACAGCCGGATCACTAACGCGCGCCAGCAGATTGTCGGGAAACGCAATTGCTTCAGCGCTGTCGCGCTCCGCCTCGTCTCTTGCTTGACGTGCCGCAAGTTCGTCCAAGCCTTTGGTCACGATGGCAAGGCTAGCCCGCGTCTGCGTATCGTCCAGGCGGACAAGCACGTCGTTTGCCTTGACCC
>JANMSZ010000214.1:0-6838 GCA_031389925.1 Hyphomicrobiales bacterium
ATCCGGGTCGCGGCCGGCGAGCCGCTCAAGCTCAAGCAGGGCGACGTCAAGCTGAACGGCTGGGCGGTCGAGAGCCGGATCATCTGCTCGACGAGATCGATGCCGGTGATCAGTTCGGTCACCGGATGCTCGACCTGGAGCCGCGTGTTCATCTCCAAGAAGTAGAAGCTGCGGTCCTGGCCCGCGACGAACTCGACGGTGCCGGCGCTGTCGTAGCCGACGGCCTTGGCGAGAGCGACCGCCTGCTCGCCCATCTTCTTGCGCGTCGCCTCATCGAGCAGCGGCGATGGCGCCTCCTCGATGACCTTCTGGTTGCGGCGCTGGATCGAACATTCGCGCTCGCCGAGATAGATGACGTTGCCGTGCTTGTCGCCGAGCAGCTGGATTTCGATGTGGCGCGGATCGACGATGAATTTCTCGATAAACATGCGGTCGTCGCCGAACGACGACTTCGCCTCGGAGCGCGAACGCGCAAAACCTTCCGCCACTTCGGATTCCGACCAGGCGATGCGCATGCCCTTGCCGCCGCCGCCGGCAGAGGCCTTGATCATCACCGGGTAGCCGATCTGGTTGGCGATCTTTACCGCCTCTTTCTCGTCTTCGATGATGCCGAGGTGGCCGGGCACGGTGGAGACCTTGGCCGCCGCCGCCGCTTTCTTGGATTCGATCTTGTCGCCCATGGCCGCGATGGCGGCCGGGTTCGGACCGATGAAGACGATGCCGTTGGCTTCGAGCGCCTTCGGAAAGGCCTCGCGCTCGGACAGGAAGCCGTAGCCGGGGTGCACCGCCTCGGCGCCGCTTTCCTTGCAGGCGGCGATGATCTTCTCGATGACGAGGTAGCTCTGGGCAGCCTGCGGCGGGCCGATCAAAACGGCGGTATCGGCCATCTCGACATGCAGCGCGTCCTTGTCGGCCTCCGAATAGACGGCGACCGTTTCGATGCCCATTTTGCGGGCCGATTTGATGATCCGGCAGGCGATTTCGCCGCGATTGGCAATCAAAATACGCTTGAACATGCGGCCTTGAGAGTGACGCCCTCGCCCCACCGGGGGATGGCTGCGGATTACCGGCACTTGTTACACTACTGTCTTGGCCCCCGAGTATCTAGCGCAACATCGCAAACCGGGGAAAATTCCTTGTCGTCCGGCAGCGCCCGGCCACCCGCCTATTCTCCGCCAAGCGCGTGCAACGGTGCAAACATCCTCTTTCGAGCAGGGCCTATTTCAGCCTACGGGGGGCGACTATATAAAGCCCCGCGAACATAGAACTTTTGATTTTTTGGAGGCTCTGATGACATTGGCGATTGGCGACACCGCACCGGATTTCGAGGCGGAAACCACCGAAGGTAAAATCCGCTTTCACGAGTGGCTCGGCGATTCCTGGGCCGTGCTGTTCTCGCACCCGAAGGATTTCACCCCGATCTGCACCACCGAACTCGGCACCATGGCGCGGATGAAGCCGGAGTTCGACAAGCGCAACACCAAGATCATCGGCCTGTCGGTCGACCCGGTCGAGAACCACAAGAAATGGGCGGTCGACATCAAGGACGTCGTCGGCTTTGCACCGAACTATCCGATGATCGGCGACACCGACCTGAAAATCGCCAAGGCCTGGGGCATGCTGCCGGCCTCAACGTCCGGCACCTCGGAAGGCCGCACGCCGGCCGACAATCAGACCGTGCGCAACGTCTTCATCGTCGGACCGGACAAGAAGATCAAGTTGATCCTGGCCTATCCGATGACCACCGGCCGCAACTTCGATGAGATCCTGCGCGTGCTGGACTCGCTGCAGCTCACCGCCAAGCATCGCATGGCGACGCCGGCCAACTGGAAACAAGGCGAGGACGTGCTCATGACCGGCGCCATCACCGAGGACGAAGCCAAGAAGCTCTATCCGCAAGGCTGGAAATCGCCGAAGCCCTACATCCGCATCGTGCCGCAGCCGAAATAATTCGCCGCGGTTTGTGTATCATGAGGGCGCGGGCCCAAGGTCCGCGCCTTTCTCTTTTGGACCATTCGCATGAGCGATCTCGGTTTCATCCACCGCTACATCCCGGCGACACAGCCGGGCCTGCCGACGTTGTTATTGCTGCACGGCACCGGCGGCGATGAAAACGATCTGGTGCCGCTGGCGCAGCAATTGCTGCCGGGCGCCGCTATGCTGTCGCCGCGCGGCAAGGTGCTGGAGCACGGCATGCCGCGGTTTTTCCGGCGTCTGGCCGAAGGCGTGTTCGACATGGCCGACCTGAAAATCCGCACCGCCGAATTGGCCGCGTTTATCGCCGACGCGCGCAAGGCTTACGGCCTTCCCGCACCGCTCGCGATCGGATTCTCCAACGGCGCCAATATCGCCGCCTCTTTGCTGCTGACGCAGCCCGGCCTCCTGCACGGCGCCGTGTTATTTCGCGCCATGCTGCCTTTCGAACCGGAGCCGCTGCCTGACCTTGCCGGCAAACCGGTGTTGCTGCTGTCGGGCGGCAGCGATCAGATGATCCCGGCTTCAGCGGCAAAACGGCTTGCGGAGATTCTGCAAGCAGCCGGCGCCGACCTCGCGTATAAGACCCTTCCCACCGGCCACGGCCTTACGCAAAACGATCTCGTCATCGCAGCGCATTGGCTGAAAGACTTTTCGGAACATTTAAAATGACCGACGTCAATGCGCACGCCTATAATCAACCGCCTTTCGCCACCTATCTCGGCATGAAGGTCACCGAAATAACGCCCGACCGCGTCACCGCCGAACTGGCCGTGCGGGAGGAATTGAACAACCGCTTCGGCATCATGCATGGCGGCGCCATCATGGCGCTCGCCGACAATTGCGGCGGCACCGCCGCCAGCGCCAATCTCAAGGAAGGTCAGTCGACCACGACCATCGAGAGCAAGACCAATTTCTTTGCCGCCATTCCGATTGGCGACGTTGCCAAAGCCGAATGCACCGCGCTGCATAAAGGCCGCACCACCATGGTCTGGCAAACCCGCATCACCCGCAACGACGGCAAGCTCTGCGCGCTGGTGACGCAGACGCAGCTCGTGCTCAATCCGAAAAAGTAATCAGGCGTCGCGCGTGACCGACGCTGCGGCGTTTCCCACCGCAGGTACGAGGCGCCCGCCTTTGTTGACGATGACGACGCCCGCCGCACAGATCACCATGCCGGCGATCGACAGCGCGTCGAGCTTCTCGTCGAACAGGACATAGGCCATCAGCGCAGTCACCACCGGCACCAGATAGAACAGGCTGGCGAAACCGGTCGCCGCCGAGCGGCGGATCAACCAGTACATCAAGCCGACGGCGGCGAGCGACAGCACGATCACCAGCCAGGCGATGGCGAACATCAGTTCGCCGCTCCAATGAATGACGCGCGTCTCGAACGCAAACGAGCCGAGCGCGAACACCACACCGGCGCCGATATATTGCACCAGGTTGCCGGTGCGCCAATCGATGTTGCCGCAAAAGCGTTTCTGATAGAGCGCACCGAGCGTAATGCCGATCAACGACAGGACGCTGGCCACCCAGCCGAGCGGCGTCGCCGTTGCCAGCATCGTGCGGTCATGCAGCACCAGCGCGACGCCGGCCAATCCGAGCACCAGGCCGAACCATTGCGTGCGCGTCACGGTCTCGCCCATGAAACGATTGGCGATGGTCGAGGTCAGGATCGGCTGCAATCCGGGAATCAGGGCAGAAATACCGGCGGGCACGCCCTGGCTGATCGCGGTGAACACGCCTCCCAGATAAAGCCCATGCACCATCAGCCCGGCCGCCAGGCTGTGGCCGGTCTCCCGGGTATTCGGCCAGCGCACACGCAATACGAGCGCGATGCCGCCGAGAATGAGCACCACGAACACCATGCGCACGGCCAAGAACGTCAGCGGCTCGATATAAGGCAAGCCATAGCGGGCGCCGATAAAGCCGGTGCTCCACAGCAGTACGAACAGTACAGGCGCTAGAGCGATCGCCAGTTTGCTCAGGCGCATAGGGTCTCAAGTTCCATTTCGGGGGGTGGTGAAACGATAGGCGGGAAAAAGGGCATAGCATTTCCGTAAAAATCGGCATTCGCCCCACTTTCCCCAGCTTCAGTGTGCTAGGGTCCGCGCCAAATACCAGACACATCGTTCGGGGGAACGTCTTTTATGCAGATCATCGTCGTTTATATTGGATTGGTCCTTGTCGGCGAGTTCGGATCCTATCTGCTGGGCCGAACCGTGGAACATTGGTCGCCAGCCAGCAGTATGCCGGTCTTTCTGGCGAGTTTCTTCTTTGTATTCTGGTTGGCGTGGCAGGTTGCCGTGTGGCTGACGAAGCCCAAAGTGACGGCGAAAGCCAAAATCGCATAACAAAGTTGCGTATTTAGCAATTTTAGGAACCAGCAGCGCCGCTGGCGGGTTTCCCCTGCTCGGAACGACATCCTGTGTGTCCCGAGCCAAGGAGGAAATTACCATGTCCGATCCGCGTTTTACCGATCCGCGAAACAGCGATCCGCGGTTGAGTGACCCCGTGCTTCGTCGCGACGAAAGTGGCGGTGGAATCTGGGGCTGGGTCGCAGGCCTCGCCGTGCTCGCGTTGATCGCGTTCGTCGTGGTCGCCGGCTGGAATAATGGCGGCACCACCGCCAACAACGCCAACAACTCGCCGCCGGTCACCACCGGCAGCAACACCTCGCCGCGCATGCAGCCGCCGAGCACCACGGGCTCCGGCTCGATGTCACCTTCGGCACCAAGCAACCCTTCGCCGGCTGCGCCGCCGGCGGCTCCGCGTCAGTAAGCGTTGCGTCAAGTTGAGTTGAGTTGATCAAAGCCCCGGCGCCTCGCGCGCCGGGGCGAAATTACGCGCGTGTTCTCAGGTCTGGAATGCCGGATCGACCGGCACGCGATAGCCGTTGGCGAGACGGTTGGTTTCGTTCGCCATCCCCGTGACCGCCATCAGTTCGCCGAACATCGTCTCCGTCATCCCCGCCTTGCGCGCCGCCGCACTGTGGCTGGCGATGCAATAGGCGCAGCCGTTCGTCACCGACACCGCGAGATAGACCATCTCCTTCGTCAGCGGATCGAGCGCGCCCGGTGCCATGATCTCCTTGATGCTCTCCCAGGTGCGCTTGAGCGTCGCCGGGTCGTGCGCCAGATATTTCCAGAAATTATTCACGTCCGGCACGTTGCGTGACGTTTTGATGTCGTCATAGACCGCGCGGACTTGCGGCGATGCATCGGCATATTCGATGGGCGTAGGCATAAGCGGCTCCTCGGGCGTCAGACCGTTTGCGGGCAGCCGGCCTTCAACTTGTATTTCTTCACAACCGGCGGCGGCGCGCCAGGCTCGCGCTTGACGACGGTCTTTGAAATGCCGACCAGTTTGGCGGCGAGATCGTCGATGCGGTGCTGATTGAAGATCGAGCCGGTCAAGGTATTGAAGCGCACGGTGCGAATGCGCGGATGGCAGCTCGTATACGGCTGGAACTGGCGCCCGATAAAGCGCAGGAACGCGAGAATCTCGCCGTGCTCGTAGACGTAGTCGAATTTCGCGCCGTCACGATGGATCGGCAGGCCCAGCAGATTGAAATCGGTGCTGCCGATCACGAAAGACGGATCGAAGGCATAGACCGTGCGGATTTTCGGATGGGCGTAGGCAACGTGCTGCGCCAGACCGCCGCCCAGCGAATGGCCGACGGCGACGATACGGCCGCCGCAGCCCTGCTGCTTCGCAATCTTGACAACCGTGGCGATATTGCCGCGCGCCTGATCGTAATAATCGTCGATCGGCGTCAGCCGGTGAAACCAGTGAAAGTTCGCGATCCAGTCGTCGAGCGAACTCGCCACCGTACCGCGGAACACCACCACCGCCTCGCGGCAGGAATTGTTGACGCTGCGGATCCACAACTGCTCGCCGACCGGGCCGGTGCAGATCCGGCCGGGCGGACAGACGTAAGGCGTCAGTGGGATGCGGCGCCAGCCGGTCAGCTTGGGGTCGTCATGATAGGCCAGCGCGGCCAATTGGGCATAAGACACGTAGGCGCCGGCAACGGCGCGCGCCGGATAGATGTCGGGCTTGTCCGCGACGCGGACAATCACCTCGTCCGGCTTCTGATCGAGGACGAGCGAGGCGCAGCCGGCGAGCCAGAAGCCCGCGGCACAGATCGCCATCACACGGCCGGCCAATCCGATCCAACGCACGACACGCCCCCAACAACCGCCGACACGTAAATCAGAACAACTTTTGCGGGCACCGGCAAGGCCTCTCCTGCCGTCTTTGCACAGTGCCGTCTTGTACAGCACCGTCTTGTGCTGTCCTGCGCACATGGACGCCCGGCAAAACAACGGGGGCAAAGCCCAGCCGCTTGTGATTATAGTGCCGCACGAACGCGGCCATCGCCGCCCGAGGAAACGAAAAAAGGACGTGCAATGACGACGTGGTGCCGCTTCAAGACCGCCGACAAGACCAGCTACGGGATCGTCGAGGGCGATCAGGTGATCGCCGTCGAAGGCACGCCGTTCGGCGCGCATAAGCGCACCGCGCAAAGTTATCCGCTCGCCAGCGTCAAGCTCGACATCCCGGTGCGGCCGGAGACGTTCTATTGTGTCGGCATCAACTACAAGGACCACATCCTCAAGATGGCGAAAAAGCGCGGCGTCGAGCCGTCGTTCCCGCCCAAGCCCGACATCGGCTACCGCACCAACAACGCGCTGATCGCGCATGACGAGGACATCGTGAAGCCGGCCGACGCCGGCGACGCGTTCCAGTACGAAGGCGAACTGGTCGCGGTGTTCGGCAAGCGCTGCCGCAACGTGTCGAAGGAAGAGGCGCTGGACTACGTGCTGGGCTGGACCATCGGCAACGACGTCAGCGAGCG
>JANMSZ010000215.1:0-1512 GCA_031389925.1 Hyphomicrobiales bacterium
CGCTTACCCACGCTCGTTCGTGGGAGTGAGCCACAGGAGAACAGACATGGTCGCGCTGACCTTTCCCGACGGCGCACGTCGGGACTATCCCGACGGCATCACCGGCCTCGATATCGCCAAGGGCATTTCGCCTTCGCTGGCCAAACGCACGGTGGCGATGGCGCTCGACGGCGCCGTCGTCGACCTCGCCGACACGATCGAGCGCGACGCCAAGATCGAATTCGTCAACCGCGAAGACCCGCGCGCGCTGGAGCTGATCCGGCACGACACCGCGCATGTGCTCGCCGAAGCGGTGCAGGACCTGTGGCCCGGCACCCAAGTCACCATCGGGCCGGTGATCGAGAACGGCTTCTATTACGATTTCGCGCGCAACCAGCCTTTCGTACCGGAAGACCTGCCGGTCATCGAAAAGAAAATGCGCGAGATCATCGCGCGCGACAGGCCCTTCACCAAGGAAATCTGGTCGCGCGACGAGGCCAAGAAAGTGTTTCGCGACAAAGGCGAGAACTTCAAGGTCGAGCTGATCGACGCCATTCCGGCCGACCAGTCGCTGAAAATCTACAAGCAAGGCGACTGGTTCGATCTGTGCCGCGGGCCGCACATGACCTCGACCGGAAAAATAGGAAACGCCTTCAAGCTGATGAAGGTGGCCGGCGCCTATTGGCGCGGCGATTCAAACAACCCGATGCTGACCCGCATCTACGGCACGGCATTTGCCAAGCAGGAAGAGCTCGACACTTATCTCAAGCAACTCGAGGAAGCCGAAAAGCGCGACCACCGCCGCGTCGGCCGCGAGATGGACCTGTTTCATTTCCAGGAGGAAGCGCCGGGCTCGGTGTTCTGGCATCCGAAAGGCTGGACGCTGTTCCAGGCGCTGGAGAATTACATCCGCCGTCGCCAGCAGGAAACCGGCTTCGTCGAGGTGAACTCGCCGCAACTCATGGACCGCGAGATGTGGGTCACCACCGGTCACATCCCGACCTACAACGACATGATGTTCCTCACTGCCAAGCGTGACGAGGACGAGCGCGTCTATGCCATCAAGCCGATGAACTGCCCCGGCCACGTGCAGATATTCAAGAACGGCCTGAAGTCGTACCGCGACCTGCCGATGAAGATCGCGGAGTTCGGCAAGGTGCACCGCTTCGAGCCGTCCGGCGCGCTGCACGGGCTGATGCGCGTGCGCGCCTTCACGCAGGACGATGCGCACATCTTTGTCATGGAAAGCCAGACCGCCGAGGAAGTGCTCAAGGTCAACGACCAGATTCTATCGATCTATTCCGACTTCGGCTTCGACGACGTGCGCATCAAGTTCTCCGACCGCCCCGACAAGCGCATCGGCGACGACGCGGTCTGGGACAAGGCGGAAGGCGCGCTCAAGGCCGCGCTCGAAGCCTCGGGCCGGCCGTGGTCGCTCAACAAAGGTGAAGGCGCGTTCTACGGGCCGAAGCTCGAATACGTGCTGCGCGACGGCATCGGCCGCGAATGGCAATGCGGCACCGTGCAGGTCGA
>JANMSZ010000266.1:0-4069 GCA_031389925.1 Hyphomicrobiales bacterium
CATCGCGCTGACAAAATCGCTCGGCAAGGAACTGGCGAGCTACGACATCGGCGTCAATTGCATCACGCCGGCGGCGGCCAAGACCGCGATGTTCGCGCAGATGAAGCAATCGCATATCGACTACATGTTGTCGAAAATACCGCGCGCCCGCTTCGTCAATGTCGAGGAGATCGCGGCGCTGGCGGCATTCTGCGCCTCAGCCGATTGCTCGTTCACCACCGGCTCGGCCTTCGACATTTCGGGTGGGCGCGCGACGTACTGACCTCCCTTTTTGACCTCCCTTGCGCCGGACAAGCCGTTCGGCGCATCCTTGGCCAAAGAGAAAAAGCGTGCCGGGAGGAATTAAGAATGGCCAAGAAGGTCGTGTCGAAGCAAATGAAGCCGCGCGGGCGCGAACTCCGCTCGCAGCTTTGGTTCGACAATCCAGACAATCCGGGCATGACGGCGCTGTATCTCGAGCGCTATCTGAACTACGGCCTGACCTTGAAGGAACTGACGTCCGGTAAGCCGATCATCGGCATCGCACAGACCGGCTCGGACCTGTCGCCCTGCAACCGCCATCATATCGAACTGGCTTCGCGTGTGCGCGCCGGCATCACGGCGGCCGGTGGCGTTGCGTTCGAGTTTCCGGTGCATCCGATCCAGGAAACCGGCAAGCGGCCGACCGCCGCGCTCGACCGCAACCTCGCTTATCTCGGCCTCGTGGAAATTCTGTACGGCTATCCGCTCGACGGCGTGGTGCTCACCACCGGCTGCGACAAGACCACCCCGGCCTGCATCATGGCGGCGGCGAGCGTCAACATTCCGGCCATCGTGCTGTCAGGCGGGCCGATGCTGAACGGCTGGTGGAAGGGCGAACGCGCCGGCTCCGGCACCGTCGTCTGGCAGGCGCGTGAGGATCACGCCGCCGGCAAGATCAGCTACAAGGAATTTCTCGACATCGTGACGTCCTCGGCGCCTTCGGTCGGCCATTGCAACACCATGGGCACGGCTTCGACCATGAACGCGCTGGCCGAAGCGCTCGGCATGTCGCTGCCCGGCTGCGCGGCGATCCCGGCGCCGTATCGCGAGCGCGGGCAGATTGCCTACGAGACCGGCGTGCGCGCGGTTGCCTTGGTGCACGAGGACCTCAAGCCCACGGACATCCTCACCCGCAAGGCCTTCGAGAACGCCATCGTCGCCAATTCGGCGATTGGCGGCTCGACCAATGCGCCGATCCACATCAATGCCATTGCGCGCCATGTTGGCGTGAAATTGACGATCGAGGATTGGGAAAAGGTCGGTTACGACGTGCCGCTGCTGGTCAATATGCAGCCGGCGGGAAAATATCTGGGCGAAGAATACTACCGCGCCGGCGGCCTGCCCGCGGTGATGCGGCAACTGCTCAAGGCCGGCAAAGGCCACGCCGATGCGCTCACCATCAACGGCAAGACCATGGGCGAAAACGTCCGCAAGGCGGCGGTGCAAGATGCCGACGTCATCAAGCCTTATGGCAAGCCGATGAAAAAACAGGCCGGCTTCAAAGTGTTCACCGGCAATCTGTTCGATAGCGCGATCATGAAGACCAGCGTCATCTCCGAGGAATTCCGCACGCGCTATCTATCCAACCCGAAAGATCCAAATGCGTTCGAAGGCCGCGCCATGGTGTTCGAAGGACCTGAGGACTATCACCACCGCATCGAAGACCCTTCGCTGAAGATCGACGCCGATACGCTGCTGTTCATCCGCGGCGTCGGGCCGATTGGCTATCCCGGCTCGGCCGAAGTCGTGAACATGCAGCCACCGGGGGCGCTGATTAAAAAGGGCATCACGTCGCTGGCTTGTATCGGCGACGGCCGGCAGTCCGGCACCTCGGGCTCGCCGTCAATTCTCAACGCCTCGCCGGAAGCCGCCGCCAATGGCGGGCTCGCCATTCTGAAAACCGGCGACCGCGTGCGCATCGATCTGAACAAAGGCAGCGCCGACATTCTGATCTCCAAAGCCGAATTGGCGCGCCGATACGCGGCACTCAAGAAAAGCGGCGGTTTCCCTTACCCCGCCAGCCAAACCCCTTGGCAGGAAATACAGCGCGCGATGGTCGATCAGCTTGCCGACGGCATGGTGCTCAAGCCGGCGGTCAAATATCAGCGCATCGCGCAAAAGAGCGTACCGCGCGACAATCACTAACATCGAAGAGGTGTTGCCGTGAGTGGACGACTGAAAGGCAAGCTCGCATTGGTGACGGCGGCGGGCCAAGGCATCGGCCGCGCCATCGCGGAAGTCTGCATCGCCGAAGGCGCCAAAGTGATCGCGACCGATCTCGACGCCGGCAAACTCAAGAGCCTCAAGAAGGCGATCGCCTTCCCCCTCGACGTCCGCGACACCGCCAAGGTCGATGCGCTGGCGAAAGACGTGATCAAGAAATTCGGCGCCCCCGATATCCTGTTCAACTGCGCCGGCTATGTGCATCAGGGCAGCGTGCTCGAATGTTCGGAGCAGGACTGGGATATTTCCTTCGATCTCAACGTGAAGTCGATGCACCGCATGTTGCGCGCCTTCATTCCGGCCATGCTCAAGAATGGCGGCGGCTCCATCGTGAACATTTCGTCGGCGGTGTCATCGATCCGCGGCGTGCCGAAGCGCTACGCCTATGGCGCGACCAAAGCAGCGGTCATCGGGCTTACCAAGGCGGTCGCCGCCGACTTCATCCGTGACGGGCTTCGCGCCAATGCGATCTGCCCCGGGACCATCCAGTCGCCGTCCCTCGACGGCCGCATCGAGGCGGTCGCCAAGAGCACGGGCAAATCGCTCAAGGCGGTGCGCGATGATTTCATTGGCCGCCAGCCGATCGGCCGGCTCGGAACCACCGCGGAAGTCGCCGCTTTGGCGCTTTTCCTGGCCTCGGACGAGTCGAGCTACATCACCGGGCAGATTCATCTCGTCGATGGCGGCATGGCGCTGTGACTTATCGCACGGCCGCGTCGTCAATAAACTCCCGCCCAAAGAGCGCGACGTCGCGATGGTTTTCCAAAACTACGCGCTCTATCCGCACATGACCGGCGCCGTCAAGGAATAGACGGTGGATGGTTGTCGCAGCCGTTTTACTGCAACGGAGGCCTGCATTCGGCATCATTGCCTGCCGCGATAAGATCGCTATATTAGTGGCGTGAAGCTGGACGTTAGCCGGCTTCCACAGGAATAATTACCAATCTGATCGTCAGGCCCGCCTTTACCGGCGGGCCATTGCCTTTTGGATCACCACAATGAGCCGTTCGAACCGACCTGATCATATCCGCCTCACGTCCCATCCCGAGCCGGGCGGCAAATTGCGCTTCCCGATCCACTGGGGCGCCGCCACCGCGCGCGAACGCGGACCGGTCATCGGCACCGTGTCGCGGCCGGGCGACCGCAATGTGATCGGCAGCCATGGCGGCTCCTACGCGCTGTATCGCGCGCTGGCGGTATCGTCCGGCGCGCTGGATCCGATCCGCCGCCCCGACCTCACCAACACCTATCCGGCCGCGACCATCGGTCCTTTCGAACAATGGTGCGATCCGCGCCGCATCGTATCGCTCGATCCGTGGGGCCATCTCGCCGCCGATAGCTTCAAAACGGAGATTGCCGAAGGCATCGACATTCGCCCGAGCATCGCCATCACCAAGGCACGGCTCGATCTGCACGAGATGCAGCAAGCCGTCTCGCTCGGTCGCCTGAAAGCGGATGGCGACGTGGTGCGCGAGAACGGCAGCGTCGGTGTGACGAAAGTCGCCATCGATCCGGTCTGGCATTTGCCCGGCATTGCCGAGCGATTCAACACGCCGGAAACCAACCTGCGCCGCTCGTTGTTCGAGCAGACCGCCGGTATGTTCCCCGAACTGGTGACGCGCCCAGACCTGCAGGTGTTCATGCCGCCGATCGGCGGCACCACCGTCTACATGTTTGGCGACGTCACCAAGCTTCCCGATCACACCACTAAGATCACCTGTCGCGTGCACGATGAATGCAACGGCTCGGACGTGTTCGGCTCCGACATCTGCACCTGCCGGCCCTATTTGATCCACGGCATCGAGGAATGCGCCCGCGCCGCGCA
>JANMSZ010000271.1:0-11059 GCA_031389925.1 Hyphomicrobiales bacterium
GCGAACGACAAGGAAGTCGAAGAAGGCTTCCCGGCGGTGAAGGCCGAAGCGAAAGCCTCGTTCGGAGACGACCGCGTCTTCATCGAGAAGTTTATCCTCGAGCCGCGCCACATCGAAATCCAGGTGCTCGGCGACAAGCACGGCAATGTGATCTATCTCGGCGAGCGCGAATGTTCGATCCAGCGCCGCAATCAGAAGGTGATCGAGGAAGCGCCATCGCCGCTGCTCGACGAGACCACCCGCCGCAAGATGGGCGAACAGGCGGTCGCTTTGGCCAAGGCGGTAAACTACGATTCCGCCGGCACCGTCGAATTCGTCGCAGCGCAGGACAAGAGTTTTTACTTTCTCGAGATGAACACGCGGCTGCAGGTCGAGCATCCGGTGACCGAGTTGATCACCGGCGTCGATCTGGTCGAGCAGATGATCCGCAGCGCCGCCGGCGAGAAGCTCTCGATCAAGCAGAGCGACGTGAAGCTCAACGGCTGGGCGGTCGAAAGCCGCGTCTATGCCGAAGACCCGTATCGCAATTTCCTGCCGTCGATCGGCCGCCTCACGCGCTACCGCCCGCCGGCCGAGCGCAGCGCCAACGGCGTCACCGTGCGCAACGATACCGGCGTCTACGAAGGCGGCGAGATTTCGCTGTACTACGATCCGATGATCGCCAAGCTCGTGACTCATGCACCGACACGGGAGCAGGCGATCGACGCGCAGTCCGATGCGCTCGATGCCTTCGTCATCGACGGCATCCGCCACAACATTCCGTTCCTGTCGGCGCTGATGGCGCATCCGCGCTGGCGCTCGGGGAAACTCTCTACTGGATTTATCGCCGAGGAATTCAAGGACGGTTTCCATCCGATCCAGCCCGACGGCGACCGCGCTGAGGTGCTGGCTGCGGTCGCGGCCTCGATCGACCACGTGCTGGGTGAGCGCAAGCGCCAGATCTCCGGCCAGATGACCGGCCGCACCGTGACGCGCGACAGCGCGCGCGCGGTCTGGCTCGGCACCGCCGAGCACAAGCTCGAGGTCAAGCGCGAGAACGGCACGATCGAAGTGAAGTTCCCCGGCAAGGGTAAAGCAGGGCTGCGCCATCTCTATTCGGATTGGCAGCCGGGCGATCCGATCTGGACCGGCACCATCAACAGCCAGCCGGCCGCCGTGCAGGTGCGCACGATCCCGAACGGTTTCGCGCTGGCCTATCGCGGCGTCGAGACGCGGGCCTTCGTCTACACCGAAAGCGAGGCGGCTTACGCGCGGCTGATGCCGGTGAAGAAAGCCGCCGACACCGGCAAGCTGGTGCTGTGCCCGATGCCTGGTCTCGTTGTCTCGATCGCGGTCAAGGAAGGCCAGGAGGTCAAGGCCGGCGACACCGTCGCGGTGGTCGAGGCGATGAAGATGGAAAACGTGCTGCGCGCCGAGATCGACGGCACCGTCAAGAAGATCAACGCCAAGCAGGGCGATAGCCTCGCGGTGGATGCGGTGATCCTGGAGTTTGCGTAGGCGCCTGCTAAACACGTTCCATGACGCTCTACTTCGCCTATGGCTCGAACATGCAGCGCGCCGCCATGCAGGCGCGCTGTCCCGGCGCGCGTGCGGTGGGGCCCGCGACGCTGGAGGGGCATCGTTTCTTCATCGGTCTCGAAGGGTGGGGATCGGTGCGATCGGCGCCCGGCCAATATGTGCATGGCGTGCTGTGGCGTCTCACGCCGCGCGATCTCGCTATTTTGCATTCTTACGAATTGCTGCACAAAGGGCTCTATGACGTGCGCCATCTGCCGGTGCGCGAGGGAAAGCGGAAAGTGCTGGCGATGCTCTATCTGTTGCGCCGCCGCGCCGCCGGCCAGCCCAAGCCGGGCTATGTCGAGATGATCGCTGCCGCGGCGCGCGGCTGGAAATTGCCCGAGCGTTATATTCGTTCGGTCGAGCGCTGGTCGGTGTCGCGCTGGACCGGCGCTCGGGTGATCGATGTCGGAGACATTACGTGAGTGACGAACGAGTTATTCGCCATGTCGTTGTGCGCGGCCGCGTGCAGGGCGTGTATTTCCGTGCCTTCGTCGAGGCAGAGGCGCTCAAGCTCGGCGTCGAAGGCTGGGTGCGCAATCGTCGCGACGGCTCGGTGGAAGCGCTGTTCGCCGGCCCCGCGCCGGCCGTCGAAGCCATGATCGCGGAATGCCGCGTCGGTCCGCGCAGCGGCCGTGTCGACGCGCTCGATCAGCGCGAGGCGACCTCCGCCGAATTCGGGATGCGCGCGCCGGGCGATGTATTCTCGGTGCTGGCGACGGTCTGATTTCGTGCCCGGGCGGGGCGAAGCTTGCGCCGGGCCCACATCCAGATGCCGGTGCAGAACAGCAACATGAAAGCGCTCGAGATCACCAGGTTGATGCCCGGCGCCACATAGCGGCTCCAGTTGCCTTCGTGAATGAGCCTTGGCCAATTGCGTCCGGCGGGCAGCAGGCCGTCCCGCGTCACCGTAAAGACCCGCATTTCGCCATTGTCGTTGACCCGCGCCGCCAAGGGTCCGCCCAGCGGCCGGATCCAATTCACCTGACCAAGATTATAGCTCGCACCGACGATCCGAACGGCTTGCGCCAAATTCACCGGAGGAGAACCGGCGGGGCCCCGTGCGATGCCGGAAGAGAAGGTCACATTGTATACAAGAAAGAGTCCCGTCAGCGGGCTCGCGACCAGCAGCGGCAAAAGTATCCATCCAGTGCCCTTATGCCAGCCAGCCAACGTGTTGCGCAGGCGTGGCCATCCCATCAGCACACCGAGCGTGAAAAGCACCAGCATGGCGAACGTCGACGCGGTCACCAGCCAACCCCAATTGATCAGCAGTTTCTCGTGAAGCTGCCGGGCGGTCGTAAACAGGTTGACGAGGCGGCCCGGTGAGGTCACGCGCTCGTTCGTCGCCAGATCGACATGCGTCATGTCGCTGCGCTGAGCGCCGCCGACCGACACCGTGCCGGCATAGCCGCGCACCACCAGCGAGCGCGCCTTGCCATCCGGGTCGTGCTTTGCCAGTACGGCGGCCATGGCGTCGGCGGTGATCGGCGTTGTGCCTGCGTCAACCGCGATCGGCTCGAACGATAGAATCAAACCGGTGACGATGAGGATCGCGAGCGGAATTGAAAACAGAAGCGTGATCCAACGATGGAGCCGCAACAACCACATCTTCAACATAACGAGGCCTCTCTGACCGCTGATGCTGCAAACTACGCAGTCTCCGACAGGTGCCTCAAGTTAACAATACTTAATTCTCCGAAATTGATCTACCGCAAGGCGCCGAACAGTTCGTCGAATGTTTGTTTTAACGCAACATCGACGTCCGCCATCGACACCGGCAGGCCGAGATCGACGAGACTGGTAACGCCGTAGCGTTGATCGCTCACGCCGCACGGCACGATGCCGGAAAAATGCGTGAGATCGGGATCGACGTTGAGCGAGATGCCGTGCAGCGTCACCCACTGCTTCACGCGGATGCCGATGGCGGCGATCTTGTCTTCCGCGCCCGGCGCTTTTTCCGGCCGGCGCACCCAGACGCCAATGCGGTCCTCGCGCCGCTCGCCGCGCACATTGAAGCGCGCCAGCGCACGGATGATCCATTCCTCCAGCGTGGCGACGAACTTGCGCACGTCGGGTCCGCGCCGTTTAAGGTCGAGCATTACATAGGCCACGCGCTGGCCGGGGCCGTGATAGGTCATCTGCCCGCCGCGCCCGGCCTCGAACACCGGAAAGCGCGCATCGACAATGTCCTGCCGCTGCGCGCTGGTGCCGGCGGTGTAGAGCGGGGGGTGTTCGAGCAGCCAGACCAGCTCGGGCTCGCGGCCGGCCGCGATCGCCGCGGCGCGCGCGTCCATGAAGGCGACGGCGGTATCGTAGGCCACCGGCGCGTCGTCCACGCGCCATTCGACCGCCGCCGAACCCGCCGCAGCGGGCATCCCCACCGCCAAATCGTCGCGCATGTTAACCACTCATTCACCATACCATGGTGACCTGGAACCTGCTCCACACGCCACGCGCGGCGCCAGGAAGCCAAAAAAGGAAGCTAAGACCGTGAGCACATTCGACAAGGTGTCAGTCGATATCACCGTTGTGTTGGGTACCACTTTCATGCCGATCCATCAGGTGCTCCGGCTCGGTCGCGGCGCGATCATCGAGCTCGAATCCTCGGAGGACGACGCCGTCCAGATCCTGGCCAACAACCTGCCGGTGGCGAATGGCACCGTCGTGGTCAACGGCAACCGCATCGCCGTCGAAGTCGGCAATTTGCTGCCGCGCCCGCTCGATATGCGCTGAGCCGCCGGGAACCGGCGCTTTCCAGACGATTATTTCCGGGATAGGGCAGGGCCGCCGCACGGCGGCCCGTACAAGGCCTTGATCGGACCGGTAAATTCCCGCTCTCGGGACCGCAAAGCTGCGCCCCTGGGCCTTGTCCCTGAGAACCCTATTTGTTACACGAACCGCGCTTGTGGGGACGTGGGGTTTTCAAGACTTTTCGTCTCTCTTGTTAGCGGCCATGGCGGAATTGGTAGACGCACTGCCTTGAGGTGGCAGCGGGGCAACCCGTGAAGGTTCGAGTCCTTTTGGCCGCACCAAACTATACTTGCCCACAATTGGGCTGCTCGATCGGGCCCGGGCCGGCTAGCGCCAGCCCCAGCCGGCGTCGCTGGTTCGGTACTTTTTCCGCGAAATGCTCGTGGTCACCACCGGATCGCGGTCACTGTAGTACGGCCGGCCGCGGTGGTACGTGACATGGACGTTCTTCTGCTGTGACACCTTCGCCGGCTCAAACACGGCCTTGCTTGGCTTCTCGGCGGTTGCCTTCACCGGCTTTTCTGACGCGGTCGCGCTGGTTTTCACAACGGGTGGCGGCACAACAGCGGGCGCTGCGGCGCTTGCCGGTACGACGCGCGGCCAGGCGCCATTTTCGGCCACCAACGGCGCCGGACTCTCCGGCAGCATCTTCGGCCGCTCGCCGGCCGGCACCGCTTGCACGATCTTGTAGCCCTTGGCTTTGAGTTCCTTGAGCAGCATCGGCAGCGCCATGGCAGTGGCGGGCTGGATGTCGTGCAATAGCAATATTCCGCGATGGCCTCTGGCCTCGATCCGGCTCATCGCCTTGCGCACGATATCCTTAGCGCTCGCCTGTCTGAACCAGTCGTCGGCGACTTCGTCGGCGCTCCACACCGCGATCGACTTCGAGGCGAGATAGCTTTCCACCTGCCGGTTGCGCAGCAGACCCGGGATGCGGAAGAACGGCGCGACCGCGCGCGGATCGCCGGCTGCGGTCCGCACCGAGGCAATGCCGCCGTCGACTTCGCGCTCGACGCGGCTCAAAGCCATCTGGTCGAAGGTGAGGGGATGGTTCTGGCTATGGGTGCCGATGACATGGCCGGCGTTGTAGATGCGGCGAACGAGATCCGGATGAGCGGCGGCCTGACGGCCGACCAGGAAGTAGGTGACCTTCACGCACTCGGCCGCGAGCGTATCGAGGATGCGGTTCGTGTAAGGCGGCAGCGGCCCGTCGTCGAAGGTGATGGCGACCTCGTGGTCGTTGAGCGCCAGCGTGGTCTTGTATTGCATGCTGCCGATCCGCGGCATTGCCGTTGGATCGACGGTGATGGTGCGGCTGGTGCCGAGCGCGTTCGGATTGCCCGGGCAGGGGGCGGCCGTGGCCGAACTCAACCCGCCGAAAATACCTCCGGCCAGACAGCACAAAGCAACCGCAATCCCCCGCATTAACGCCCCCGAATCCGCCCCGCGCCCTGTGGCGCGGCTCTAAAATGGCGGAATGCGGAGAGACTGGCGACGATAAAATTAACCTTTTGTTAACCATTACCGAACATGGTTAACAATCCACAGGTTATATCGGTATTTTTCGGAAGCTGGCCGCGAAACGAGGGGCTTTTTAGTTCAAAACGCCCCCGGTGCCCGCCGGGACCACGTGAACGATGCGGTAGCCGCGCTTTTTGAGCTCCCGCAACAGGGCCGGCAGCATCTGGGCGGTCTGCAGCTTGGTGTCGTGGAACAGCACGATGCCGTGGTCGATCTGCTCGATCCGGCCCAGGATCAGGCGCAGCTCCTGCTCCGGCCCCATCGCATCCCAGTCGCTGGCCCAAACGTCGGCGCCGAACACGACGATGCCGCGGTCCGCCAGTCGATCGAGCAGGGGCTTGGTCGAGGCGAAACCCGGAAAACGGAAGAAGGGCGTCGCCGGCACGGTGCGGCGCTGGCCGAATACCGCGTACTCGTCTTCTTCGATGCCGCGATTGATCTCGGCTTCCGCCTTGGCCAGCGGCATGCGGTCGAGCAGCGGGTGCGCATAAGTGTGGTGACCGATGCTGTGGCCCTCGGCCAGCGTACGCCGCGCCAGCGCGGGCGCCGCCTCGACATTCTTGCCCAAGAGAAAAAACGTGGCGCGGACGCATTCGGCCTTGAGTGCGTCGAGCACCTTGGGCGTGGTGCCGGGCCAGGGGCCGTCGTCGAAAGTGAGCACCAATTCCTTGCGGCGCAGCGGCAACGTGGTGGGGAAGTGCTTGCGGCCGACCCGCGGCGTGGTCTTGGCGTCGACTTCTAGGACCCGCTCGGTGCCGAGCGCTTGGTTATTGCCCGGGCACGGCGCCGCCTGTGCGGCCAAAGGAGCGATGGCCACGGCGAGCGCTAAGGTAACCATTCGAATCATGAGGAGCCCCGGGAGCGCGCAATTGATCGCAACGCTCCGCGCCCGGCAAGCGCAACTTGATGACAGCGTTTACGCGTTAATCATTTGCCGCCTTTATGAGCGCGGCGTACAAGCCGACAAATCTTGCCCGCAAATCTTGCCCGCAAATATTAACGCGTCGAGGCCGGCATGCCGCGAAAAAAGACCACAACGCCGCCGCCGATGCGGGACGATGCCGGCGCGATCAACGCCAAATTCGTCGCACAGGTCGCGCGCGCCATTGACGCCGCCGACGTCGCCACGTTGCGACTGCTGGTTGGCGATCTGCACGAATCCGACGTCGGCGCGGTGCTGGAGGCGCTGGAGACCGACAAGCGCCCGCGCCTGGTCGAACTGCTCGGCATCCACTTCGACTTCACCGCGCTCACCGAGGTCGACGACGCGGTGCGCGAGGAAATCCTCGAGGAATTGCTGCCGCGCACCGTGGCGGAAGGCGTCCGCGACATCGAAACCGACGACGCCGTCGCCATTCTCGAGGACATGCCGCAGGAGGATCGCGCCGAGGTCCTCAAGGAATTGCCGGCGCTCGAGCGCCACGCTTTGTCCCGCAGCCTCGACTATCCCGAGGATTCGGCCGGCCGGCGCATGCAAAGCGAGTTCATCGCCGTGCCGCCGGATTGGGACGTCGGCAAGGCCATCGACTACATGCGCGAGACCGCCGAATTGCCGGAGCATTTCTACGAGCTCTACGTGGTCGACGAAGCTCAACGCTTTCTCGGCGCCGTTCCGCTCGACCGTCTGCTGCGCAGCCAGCGGCCGGTGCCGATTTCCGACCTGATGGATCACGAGCGCCGTCTCGTGCGCGCCGATCAGGACCAGGAGGAGGTGGCGCGGCTGTTCCAGCGCTACGACTTGGTCGCGGCGCCGGTGGTCGACAGCAACGAGCGGCTGGTCGGCGCCATCACCTTCGACGACGTCGCCGACGTCATCGTGGAAGAGGCCGAAGAGGACATCAAAGCGCTGGGCGGCGTCACCCGCGCCGAAGAATTGTCGGATTCGGTGTGGTCGATCGCGCGCGGCCGGTTCAACTGGCTGCTGGTCAATCTCGCGACGGCGTTCTTGGCGTCCTCGGTGCTCGGCTTTTTCGAAGGGCAGTTGGAGAAGATGGTGGCGCTCGCCGTCTTGGCGCCGATCGTCGCGAGCCAGGGCGGCAACGCCACGACCCAGACCATGACCGTCGCGGTGCGCGCGCTGGCGACCCAGGCCTTGAGCGACGCCAATGCGCGGCGCGTCATCATCCGCGAATTGCTGGTCGGTTTGCTCAACGGCATCGCTTTTGCGGTCATCACCGGCGTCGCCGCCTATGTCTGGTTCCGGGTGCCCGGCCTCGGCTTTGTGATCGGGCTGGCCATGATCATCAACCTGATCGCGGCGGCGGCCGGCGGCATCCTGATCCCGTTGGCGCTGAACCGGATGCGGATCGACCCGGCGGTGGCCTCGAGCCCGTTTGTGACCACCGTGACCGACGTGGTCGGCTTTTTCTCGTTCCTTTCCATCGCAACGCTGTGGTTTGGCCTGCGATAACTTTTCGTTCACCGTCTTTGCTGACCTGCCATTAATGCTGAATCCCTAGCTTACCTGCGGGTATCCGCAGCGTGGCGCGGGGAGTATTGCGTTGAGTTTTACGGCCAAAACCGCAGCGACGGGCGCAAGCCCCGGGCACTCGTTGTTCGCATGGGCCAAGCTTCCATGGGCAAAGCGCCGCCCGTCCGGCAGCGGCGGCAAAGTCGCGGCTCCGGTCCGGGCGCGGCGCAAGTTCTCGGCCTCGCGGCTGATCGTCGTGCTGGCGCTTCTCGCCACGGCTGCGACCGCGCTGAGCGCCGGTGTCGGCTACGAAGTCGCGCGGCGGAGCGACGAACAATTGTGGGTCGATCAACGCGCATCGCTGCGCAATGCCGTTTCCGAATTCCGCGCGTTGTTCGGTCAGAGCGGGCCGCTCGATCCGCGCTTCGTGCACATGGTCGAGCAGAGCACCGGGCTGCAAGGTCTGAAATTCGAACTCGATCCCGAAACCGGCAAGCGCGAGTTGCAGCCGGTGGTCGATGCGCAAGGCCGCATTGCCGGGTTCTTCACCTGGGACAAGACGCATCCGTCGGCCGCGGCCATGGATCGGTTGATGCCGATCGTTGTCGGTGTCCCCGCGATGCTGATCGGGTTTGCCGGATTTTCATTGTGGCAGCTTCGCCGCGCGCGGCGCGAACTCACCGCCAGCGAGGAGCACGCCGCGCAGGCCGGCGATATCGACAAGCTCACCGGGCTGCCCAATCACGCCAAGACGCTCGAACTGCTCGACCTGACTTTGGCCGAGCGCGCCGACAACGAGGTGACGACTTTCGCCTTGATCGAGATCGACGGCATGTCCGACGTCAACGCCGATCTCGGCGTGCTGGGGGGCGAGGAACTGATCGTGTCGATCGCCCGGCGGCTGAAGGAAGCGCTGCCGCCGCAGGGCCGCTGCGGCCGCATCGGCAGCGACGAATTCGCGGTGACATTTACGGCTGAGAATGGCGATGACGCCGAGGCCGCAGTTCGCGCCATTCTTGACTCGATCCAGCGCCCGCATTGGATCGAAAACGCGATCCGTGTCAGCGCCCATGCCGGCTTTGCCCAGACGCCGCAGCACGCCGCCACCCGGGGCGAACTGACGCGCCGCGCCGAATTGGCGTTGCGCGCCGCCGCCAAGAAAGGCGCGGGCGCCCTGGTCGCTTTCAATCCCGCGCTCGACACCGCTTCGGCCGATCAGAAATTCATCCAGCGCGAACTGCCGCGCGCGTTGAACTCGGGCGAGTTGGAACTGCACTATCAGCCGATCGTCTCCGCTCAAGGCGGCCGCATCGTCGGCGTCGAGGCGTTGCTGCGCTGGACCCACGCCACGCGCGGGCCGATCGGCCCCGCGGTCTTCATTCCGGTCGCCGAACAGATGGGGCTGATGGATTCGCTCGGCGCCTTCGTGTTGCGTCGCGCGCTCAAGGAGGCCAAGCGCTGGCCCGATTTGTACATCGCGGTGAACCTGTCGCCGTTGCAGGTGCGCGACAGCGCCATCGTCGATCTGGTGCGCTCGGCGCTGGCCGAGAGCGGTATGCCGCCGTCGCGGCTGATGCTGGAAATTACCGAGGGCGTCTTGATCGACAACCCGGAAGAGATGGTCAAGCGCATCGGGGATCTGCACGCGCTCGGCGTCAGCATCGCGCTCGACGATTTCGGTTCGGGCTATTCCAGCCTGGGCTATCTGCAACGCTTTCCGCTCGACAAGCTCAAGATCGACCGCAGCTTTGTCATAGCGCTCGGCAACTCCGCGAATGGCGGGGTGATCATCCAGGCCATCGTGGCGCTAGGCCGCGCGCTCGGCCTGTCGGTGCTGGTCGAGGGCGTCGAGACCGAACAGCAGCGCGTGCTGCTGCGGCTGGCCGGCTGCGACGAGATGCAGGGCTTCCTGTTCGCCAGGCCGGCGCCGGCCAAGACCATCGACCGGCTGCTGGCGCAGGCCAAACGCACGGCCCGCGCGCCCGTGCCGCCCGAGGCGCTGACAGCCTAGCTGCAAGCCTATAGAGTCACTCCCGCGCATGATCCCGAAAAGTGGGAACCGGTTTTCGGACAAGATCATGCGCCAATAAGACGTCCGGGAGGGCTGTATGATCCCCAACGCATGGGCGGGCTTCGATTTCGGTCTCGGTTCCGAGGTCGACATGCTGCGCCAGTCGGTCAGCAGCTTCGCCCAGGATCGCATCGCGCCGCGCGCCGCGGCCATCGACCGCGACAATACGTTCCCGCGCGACCTGTGGCCGGAGATGGGCGCGCTCGGCCTGCACGGCATCACCGTCGACGAGGAGTATGGCGGGGCAGGGCTCGGCTATCTCGCGCATTGCGTGGCGATGGAAGAGATCTCGCGCGCCAGCGCCGCGGTCGGTCTGTCCTACGGCGCGCATTCCAATCTCTGCGTCAACCAACTTAATCGTAACGGCACGCCGGAACAGAAACGTAAATATCTGCCGAAGTTGATTTCCGGCGAGCATGTCGGCGCGCTGGCAATGTCCGAGCCGGGCGCGGGCTCGGATGTCGTCTCGATGAAGACGAAAGCGGTGAAAAAGGGCGACCGCTATGTGCTGACCGGCAACAAGATGTGGATCACCAACGGGCCGATCGCCGAGACTTTGGTGGTCTACGCCAAGACCGACCCGGAGGCCGGCTCGCGTGGCATCTCGGCCTTCCTGATCGAGAAGGGCATGAAGGGCTTTTCCACCGCCCAAAAGCTCGACAAGCTCGGCATGCGCGGCTCCGACACCTGCGAACTCGTCTTCGAGGATTGCGAGGTGCCCGAGGAGAACGTGCTGGGTTCGGTCG
>JANMSZ010000327.1:0-4981 GCA_031389925.1 Hyphomicrobiales bacterium
TCGAGAAGGTCAAGCGCGCAACGATGGCTGCGGCGTCCGAGACAATACAGACGATTGCACGGCTGACGCCGCTCGCCGATGTGCAGGCGATGGTCGATCTCGACGTGAAACCGGTCACGCCGCGCACCATCGAATTGAGCAAGGCGTCCGGCCGCACGCTCGCGGTCGACGCGATGGCGCGGGCACGGCCCAATGTCGCGATCGCCATGCTCGACGGCTGGGCGCTGGCCGCGGATGCCACCTTGGGCGCCGGCGGCTACACGCCGGCCTTGCTGCTCGAGACGCCGCAACGCATCGAAGCCGGCCAGCCGATGCCGCCGGACACCGACAGCGTTGCGCCGTTCGATGCCGTCAAAATCGTCAAAGGCCGTGCCGAGGCGCTGATGACCATCAACCCGGGAGACGGCGTGCTGGCGGCCGGCGGCGATTGCGATTCGGCGATCCCGATGCGGCGTGCCGGCGAGCCGCTGGCCTTGACCGATATCGCGGCCTTCGACGCCGCCGGCATCGCGCGCGTCACGGTGCGCGAGCCGCGCGTCCGCGTGTTGCCGTTACGCGGCAGCGGCATCGTCAATGCCACCGCGCGGCTTCTGGCGGCGGATATCGAGCGCCGCGGCGGCGCGGCGCGGCTGGACGATGCCGGCCGCGATCTCGGCGCCGTGCTCGGTGCGGAGAGCGCCGATTTCATTATCGTCATCGGCGGCACCGGCAACGGCCGCAATGACAACAGCGTGCAGGTGCTGGCGCGCGAAGCCTGGCTCGCGGTGCACGGCATCGCGCTGACGCCGGGCGAGACCGCCGCGCTCGGATTTGCCGGGCCGCGCCCGGTGCTGGTGCTGCCGGGCCGTCTCGATGCGGCGCTGAGCGTTTGGCTGCTGCTGGGGCGGCGCATCCTCGAGCGGCTGGCCGCCAGCACGCCGCATCGCGACCGCGATCCGGTCGAAACCTTGACGCTGGCGCGCAAGGTTACCTCGACGGTCGGGCTGGCCGAACTCGTCCCGGTGCGGCGCAACGGCGACAAGGCCGAGCCGCTGGCGAGCAAATATCTGCCGCTGTCATCGCTGGCGCGGGCCGACGGCTGGATTCTGGTGCCGCCGGAAAGCGAAGGATATGCCGAAGGCTCGGCGGTTCAGGTCAAGCCGTGGCCATGAGTGGGCTGGCGGCCGCATGACAACGCTGGGTATGCGGCCTGCCGAGTTGCTATAAGGAGCCCATGCGCATCATCGGCCTCGCCGGCTGGAGCGGTTCCGGCAAAACGACCCTCATCGCCAAGCTCATCCCGCGCCTCATCGCGCGCGGCTTGCGCGTATCGACGCTCAAGCATGCCCACCACGGCTTCGACCTCGACAAGCCGGGCAAGGACTCGTTCATGCACCGCGTCGCCGGCGCCACCGAGGTGATTATCTCGTCGGCCAAGCGCTGGGCGATTTTGCACGAACTGCGCGACGAGCCGGAATGGAACATGGCCGACCTGGTCGCCAAGATGTCGCCGGTCGATCTGGTGCTGGTCGAAGGCTTCAAGCGCGACGCGTTCCCGAAGCTCGAAATCCACCGCGCCGAGAACGACAAGCCGCTGCTGCATCCCGACGATCCCTATATCGTGGCGGTGGCCTGCGACACGGCGCTGCCGCATGCCAAGGTGCCGGTGATCGACCTTAACGACATCGACGCCGTCGCCGACCTGTTGCTCGAACACGCCGTTCCGATCTCCGGATAACCCAATGGCGCAACTCACCGACGACTGTTTCGCGTTTTCCGGCCCGCTGCTGCCGCTCGCCGAGATGGAGCGGCTGATCGCCGAGCGCATCACGCCGGTGGCGCAGACCGAGCGCGTGACGCTGCGCAGCGCGCGTGGCCGCGTCACCGCCGCCGATCTGAAAGCGCCGGTCGATCTGCCGCCGTTCGATAATTCCGCGGTCGACGGCTACGCCATCCGCCACGCCGATCTCAAACCGAGCGGCGATACCAAATTCGCCGTCGCCGGCCGCCTCATGGCCGGGCGGCGTCCCGACGCCGCGATCAAGCCCGGGCAAGCCATCCGCATTTTCACCGGCGCGGCGATGCCCGCGGGCGCCGACACCGTCTTCATGCAGGAAGACGTCACCGTGCAAAGTACTGAACATGGCGACAGCATTATCGTGCCGAGCGGGCTGAAGCTCGGTTCCAACCGCCGTCTCGCTGGTGAGGACGTGCCGGCGGGCAATGTCGTGCTGCCGGCCGGCACGGTGCTGGAGGCGCAGCACATCGCGCTCGCGGCAGCGTTGGGCGTCACCGAACTGGAGGTGCGGCGGCGGCTGACGGTCGCGATCTTCTCCACCGGCGACGAAGTGGTCGAGCCGGGCACGGCGCGTGGTGGCGCGGCGATCTACGATGCCAACCGTTATCTGCTGACCGCGCTGCTGGAGCGGCTCGGCACTGTGGTCACCGATCTTGGCATTCTCGCCGACGATCCCGACGCGCTATCGGCGGCGCTGGCCAAGGCGGCGGTCTGGCACGATCTGGTCATCACCTCGGGCGGCGTCTCGACCGGCGAAGCCGACCACGTGCGCAACGCGGTCGAGCGCATCGGCTCGCTCGTGTTCTGGCGCGTCGCCATCAAGCCGGGCCGGCCGGTGGCCATGGGCATCATCCGCGCCGCGCAACGCAAGGCCTATGAGGCCAACACCGGTGCCGCTTTTGTCGGCCTGCCGGGCAATCCGGTCGCGGTGTTCGTCACCTTCGTGCGCGTGGTGAAGCCGCTGCTACTGCGGCTTTCTGGCGCGCGGCCGCAAACGCTTGTCGCGCTGCCGGTGCGCGCCGCCTTCGCCTACAAGAAAAAGAAAGACCGCCGCGAATATGTCCGCGTCGCGCTGCGTCGCGGCGCCGACGGCGAGGTCGAGGCGGTCAAGCATCCGCAGGACGGCGCCGGCATTCTGACGTCGCTGACCGAAACCGATGGCCTGCTGGAATTCCCCGAGGACGTGACGTCGATTGAGCCGGGCGAGCGCGTCGGCTTTCTGTCGTATGCGGCGCTGGTCGGATGACCACGCCGCGCGACGTCTTCGGCCCGGCGCCGCGTGAGCGCGGCCGTTTCCGCAATCTCGTCGATCATGCGCCGCACGGCTCGCGCGACGCCTTGCGCTGGTTCGCGACACGGCAGCCGCCGCCATGGCCGCAGCAAGTAGACGCCGCAATCGGGCCGAAGCCACTCGCGCGCGTCAGCGACGGCACCATGCGCGCCACGCTGATCGGCCATGCCACGGTGCTGCTGCAGGTCGCCGGGCTCAACATTCTCACCGACCCGATCTGGTCGGCGCGCGCCAGTCCGCTGTCGTGGTACGGCCCGCGCCGCGTGCGTCCGCCGGCGATTCATTTCGACGATCTGCCGCCGATCGACGCCGTGCTGCTCAGCCACAGCCATTACGATCATCTCGACCGGCCGACACTGGCCGCGCTGCACGCGCGCGACCGGCCGCTGATTGTCACCGGCTTGAAGGTCGGCCGCGTGGTGCCGTCGCCGCGTGTGATCGAGCGCGACTGGTGGCAGCACCACGCGCTCAGCGAAAAGGTCACGGCGACCTACGTGCCGGCGCAGCATTTTTCCGCGCGCGGTCCGTTCGACCGCAACAAGCGGCTGTGGGGCGGCTTCGTGCTCGAGACGCCGGCCGGCGCGATTTATTTTGCCGCCGACACCGGCGACGGCCCGCATATCGCCGCGATCCGCGAACGCTTCGGGCCGATAACGTTGTCGCTGTTGCCGATCGGCGCCTATTTGCCGCGCTGGTTCATGGCGCCGGTGCACATGTCGCCGCAGGAAGCCGTCGCCGCGGCCGAGACGTTGGAGTCGCGCGTCGCGCTGCCGATCCATTTCGGCACCTTCCGGCTGGCGGACGACGCCTTTGACCAGCCGCTTGGCGTCTTGAACGAGACGCTCGCCGCCAGACGCGCGGCGGGAGTCGATATCGATTTCCGCGTGCCGGCGTTCGGCGAGGCTGTGTTGATTCCTCCGCTCATTCCCGCGTAAGCGGGAATCCAGGTCTTTGGCCTGGGTCCCCGCTTTCGCGGGGATGAACGGGACTAACCCGCCGCGACCTGTTCCGCCCGCTTGGCGTCTTCCGGTGTGTTCACATTGAAGAACGGATCGATCGGCTGATCCGGCCACTCCGCGATGGCGATACCGTGGCGCGCAGTCCATACCTCGATCTTGCGCAGGTCCTCGTCAACCAGCGCCTTGCGCAGATCGGCGCGCAATGCCAGCGGCCACAGACCGACGACCGGATGCCGCCAGTCGCCGGAGCGGGCGCAGGCCAGCGGCACGCCCGCGCCCATCTTGCGCCGCGCGTCGTGCAGACGTTCGACCAGGTCGTCCGGCAGAAACGGGCAGTCGCCCGGCACGCTCACCAGCCACTCGACGCCGTTATCCTGCGCCGCCAGCCAGTCCAGCCCGGCGAGAATGCCGGCCAGCGGTCCGGCAAAGCCCGGTACGTTGTCGGGCACCACGATGCAGCCGGTGTCGGCGAAGCGCTCGGGATCGCCATTGGCGTTGATGATGATGTCGGTGCACTGGCCCGACATTGTCGCCAGCACGCGGTCGAGAATCGTCGAGCGGCCAATCTTGATGCGCACTTTGTCGCCGCCGCCCATGCGCCGTGCGAGGCCGCCGGCGAGCACGAGACCGAGAGTGGGAGGAGTTGGAACCATCATGCTGTGCAAATGCTGAAACCGCGACACCAGAGATCGCGCAGCACATTTACGCTTCAGGGAATGGCGGAGCAAGCGGCAGGCATTAAACGGCCCGGGCAGCGCCTCTGGATGAAGCGCTGCCGTATCCGTCACGGAAAAATATCGGTCGCCTGTATCGGCTACTTCGTCATCAGGCCGCGGAGATTGCCGACGAAATTGGCGCCGAAGCTGCCTGCGAAGAACGAGACCGTGACCAGCCCAACAAGGCCGCTACCGGCGATTGTCGTTTCCAGCACGGCGACCAGGATGACCGCCGAAA
>JANMSZ010000354.1:0-1832 GCA_031389925.1 Hyphomicrobiales bacterium
ATGCGAGATCCAGCAATGTATCCTGTCCATCATGGCAAACGGCGCGGCTCTCAGTGCCGCGCCGAAATGCTAATCAACTCATCCTTGCGGTCCTGCCGCCTTCAGCCGTCATCGTGGTGGTCCGCCTTGTCCGCCCCCCGAGGCGGAATTGCCGTTGCCATTGCCAGAATTGCCATTGCCGGAATTACCGTTGCCGGAATTGCCGCTCTCTTCGGCCCCGCCTGATCCGGAATTGCCGTTACCATTGCCGGAATTGCCGTTGCCATTCCCGCCGCCGCCCGAACCGGGATTACCCTCATCAACCCTGTCAATCTCGTTGCCGTGGCCGTTGTTGGCATCGGCTCCGTCGGCATTGCCTGCAGAGCCATTGCCCAAGCCTCCGGCATTACCGCCACCGTTGCTCGATCCGGGATTGTCCGACACAACGGGCTGCAGCGCGGCACGGTCACTCACCTCGACCAGTGCGACATCCATTGCCGCCTCACCTTCGACCAAACCGCCGGTTACAGCACCCAGCGACAGCGAACTCTCAGCAATGGGAGACGAAATCTCGAACGCCTCGCTACGCGGCCCCTCGAATTTGGGCCTCGCATCGGGCCGAACACTGGATGTGACCGTTCCCGGCGGCGGCGCGCCTTCCGAGCGCAGCGTCTTGACGTCGTCGGCCTGCACCGAAAGCCGGAAAAGATCGGCGGCGCCGACGCTGGCAATCGAGCCGGGCGTGATCAGATCGACCGCGCCGCCATCGAGCGTCGAGACCTCCACCGCGCCCTCGGTCACCTGCACGGAGCCGCCTTCCGGTCCTACGGTAACGGTAAAGGTGGTGCCCTTCACGACCGCCGCGAGATAGGGTGTCTGGACGCCGAAATGCGGCGTGCTTTTCTTCTTGATCTTGAAAAGCGCGGTACCAAAATCCTCGATTATCTGCATGATTCCGCTGGAATTTTGTTCCGCGGGGAGACGCAGCTGGCTGTTCGGCGAAATGACCACGAATTCCTCGCCGCGGACGATCACCGCCTTGGCTTTGGGCCCGGTGACGATCGTCGAGCCGGTAGTCAACAACGTGTTTCGAGCCGCAGCGCGGGCCTGGCCGTTCTGGACCAGGCGCACATCGCCGCTGGTTTCGGTTACGCGCCATTGCGGCGTCGCCGCCGCTACGATTGTCGGTGCGGCAAGAATGGCCAACCCCACTGCCATCTTTCGCATACTTCTCTCCCGTGTGCGCGGAAATACGGTATGCATCTAGCCGGAGCAGTGTTGTTAAGGACTGAATAACAAGGGTTAAAGCAGGCCTAATAACGATTGCCGAAGAAACCTCGCTAACCAGATATTCAGTACTTGCAGGTAACTGAGCGCCCAAAGAAAAGAAGGCGCACAGGATTGGTGGGGGTTCCTAAATTCATCCTGGCGGCCTTGCTGCTGTTCGTCGCGAATAGCGCGGCGGGAAGCACGTTGCAGACGCCGGAAGACCAGGCCGATCCGTCAGTCGTGGCAGGCGAGATGCGCCAGGAGAAGCGGCCCGAACCCAGCGAACAGCGCACCATCATCGAACGCGGCGAAGTTCCGAGCGTGAGCCTATCGCAAGCAGTGCTGGTTGGAGCGGTACGGGTGGAAGGCGCGAGCGCCCTGCCCTCGGCCGCTTTCGCTGCGGCGATCGACCCTTATCTCGGCCGCGAGCTGAACCCGCAGGAGCTGCAAGCGCTTGCCTCGGACATCTCCAACGTCGCGCGCCGGCGGGGCTATGGCTTGGCAACCGCATGGATCCCGGAGCAGCGCGTCGGCAACGGCATTTTGCGGGTTCAGCTCGCGGCCGAGATAAGGGTCGATCGCCG
>JANMSZ010000041.1:0-4886 GCA_031389925.1 Hyphomicrobiales bacterium
TTGGAGCCGTCGCCGGTGACGAAGGCCGTGCCTTCTTGGGCCGCAAACACCTGCTCGACTTCCTGCGCCAGCCATTGGTCGATATTGACCGCGGCATCCTCGAGCAGCGTCGCGGTCGCCGCCGGCATGGCGTAGAGTTCCATCGCCGGGAACGACAGCTCGTCGAGAGTCGGCGACGCCGTCTGCGTGCGTGCGTCGGTTTCGCCGACCCAGCCGACCGCGGGGCCGGCGGTCATGAACGGCTTCTTGTAAACGTTGCCCGAGATGGTGCGCACGCCGGCGATCGAACGGATCGGCGAGATCGCGGTGAGCCGCGCGCCGATCTGGGTCTCGACCTCGGGCGGCACCAGATAGCCGCCGTCCGGATTGGAGCCGGCCGACAGCGCCTTCACTTCGAGCGCGCGCAGGCCGCCCGCCTCGCCCGAGCGTACATAAGATTCGAACGCCGCCTTGTGCTCGATGGCGGATTGGCTGCGCACCGTGTGGCGGTCGCCGCCGAGTGCCGGCCGCGCGCCCTTGAGTGCGATGTCGTCGAGCCGGCGCGCCTGCGCGTCGATGGTCTGGTTGATGCGCGCGAGCTTCTCCTCGACCAGCACGTCGCCGGCGCGTTTCTCGGTCAGCGTTAGGCGCTGGTCGTTGGTTTCCTTGAAGGCCTCGAAGGCGCGCAGCATCTCGGCATGCGTCACCATCGCATCGAGCGGAATGCCCGATTTGGTCTCGAGATTATGGTCGGTGTCGATATCCATTGAAGTTCTCCTGTGGGATGGACAAAAGGCCGCCGCTTCCCGCGCGAGCGGAAATTGGCAGCCGATAAAAATTTGGGTGTGTTCAGAGTAGCGCCGCGCTGCGTGGTTAACCGCACCGGACGCGCGACGGCTCGCAAAAAAAGCGAAGCCGCCGGATTTTTGAGGTCCGGCAGCTTCTCGCCTGGGACAAGTGGCTTAACTAAATGCCCAAGGCTGGGGCCAGAGTATCATCGGTGTTGGACGCGTTGCGCCGAGTCTTGCGATGGTAGTTAATGCGATTCCGGCTCCCCGCCGCACCGCTATTAATCATGCAAGTTACTGAAAATCTTAGGCCGGGTATTCGACGCTAAGTCGGCTTGAAAATACCTTGGTCGAGCGCCGACAAGCACATTCCGGCGTCCATCGCCTGCGGATACTTTTTCGAGTCAGCAATAACTTGTATAAGCGCACGCGCGGCCGCCGGCGCGACGGCGCGACGGCGAGTGTAAGTTTCGCCGCCATGAGTCGGACCTGAACGTTAGAGTGCTCGTATAGCTTAAGCAAAGCAGAGCGCTGATCGCCCGGTCTTGACTTTAGCTCGTCTGCGATCGCCATCGCCTGCCTTACACAGCGATTTTGTTTTTGAATATCGCTATGCCGCTCAGCATTAAACTGGGCGAGTTGGGCCACCTCAAATCGCTGCACCAAATCAGCAACCGAAAGTTTCTGAAGGTTGATGCGTGTCACGGCTTTTTGGGGCACGACCGACATATCTCAAAGGTTGGCTGGCTTCATGCTCTTCTGCTTTGGCACAAGCTACACTAAGTCGGCTTAAACACGCCCCGCTCAAGATTCCAAAGGCTCATGCCGGCGTCCATGGATTGAGGCATTTGCCCTGACGCCTTGATCGTTTCCAGTAGGTGCCTCGCAGCCGATGGAGCGATTGCCAAAGTTTCTTTGGCCGCCATTAGGCGAACTTGAATGTTTGGATGCTCATAGAGCGGAAGCAAAGCCGATCTTTGATCGCCAGGGCGCGCTTTGAGTTCTTCTCTGACTTTAAACATCTCCCTAATGAGCCGGTTCTCTTTGGCGCCTTCGCCGCGCAGCTCCGCTTCGTACTGACCGACGCACAGCACCGTAAAGCGCTCAACAAGTTCGGCAACCGAGAGCTTTTTAAAACTAGCTGGATTCATGGCTTCAGGACCTTAGCATCTCTAAGCGCCTTTAAGCCGACAGCGCGGCGCTCGTCCCAATTTTTATCCCGGAGATAGTCCCTTGGCGACATGTCTCCATAAGCCGCGTTAGGCCTCGAGTACCACCCGTTGATATCTTCATGCTTCATTGTTGGAATGCGAACAAGATTGTCGCGGCCATCTATAATATTTCGCGGGTACTTTCCGTCATGTTCGGCTGAATTTTGCTCAACGATATGATGATCTTGATATCCTGCTTTTGATTTGTCGGACACAGCATCGTGCAATTCATCCATCGACTTCGGCGGGTCACGATACGAGTCGATTTTAGCATGGTATTCGCGGATCCACGAGGCGGCCCCGTAGAGGGCTTCGCCAACCGTGATAAGAGGTCCGAGCCGTCTCGCGATCCTTTTTAAGACAGCCGTACGCTCCGCCGACGTCGGCGGTCGTTTCTGGCGAGTCGCCGGTTGGAATATCGCCCGCAAGCCGAACACGGCCTGACTCCACCACATTCCCATTGGCATCGACCCACCGCCCGATTTCATCCCGCGGTTGGGCCGGGTTAAATCCATACTTCAACGCCCGCGCATGCCGGCGCATGGCGAGTTCGAAGCGCTCAGCGGCGGCGAGCCAGGTCAGGCGCGTGACGCCGCACGCAATGGCGTGCAACGCGCGCACGCGCGCGATGTCGAGATCGAGGGCATCCATTGTGCGTATCCTTGGCGCGGCTCACACAGTCCGGCGCCGGCGGCGCACCACTTCCAGCGGACGCCGCTGCACAGCCTCCACCGGCTCCACGACGCCGCCCAGCAACGCGCGCCAATCCCGCTCGGCGCGCGCACGCGCGAATGAGGCTTTCGGCTCCTGGGAGGAGGAAGCCGCCCCCTGCTTCGCCAAAGCGAAGCCGCTTTGGCTTCGCGGCGGCGAGTGCTTCACCGCGCGCACGCGCGCTCCCGCCAGCAGCGGGAACGTGACGATGGAAATTTCCCACAGATCCACGGCGACCAGCCGCCGCACGCGGGTCCGCGGATCGATGGTGCCCTTCACGGTGCGAAAGCCGATCGACAGCCCGTCGATGGCGCCGGCCCTGAGAAGAGACAGCAGCTCGCGGCCGCGCGTCACCTCGGGGATCAAGCGCCCGCGCGCGTAAAGCCCGCGATGGTCCTCGCGCAGCTCGAGCCAGACGCCAACGGGTTCGGCCGGGTCGTGCTGGAACAGCATCGGAATGCGGTTGACGCCGCGCTGCTGCAGCGTGGCGGCGAAGGCGCCGGCCATCATCATGTCGCGCGCCTGGTCGATCTCGCCGAACAGGCTGGCGTAGCCCTCCACCGTGCCGTCGGCATCGATGGTGGTGCGCGGCGCAAACACGGACGCGACGGTGGGAGTGTTGGGTGCGAGCATGAGTCTTCCTTCGCCCTCCCCGCCGAAGTCGGATTTATCCGACTTCGGATAATCCAAAATGCAAGGAGGGACGTTCGGACGGATCGGCGATGACGAGAAGCGTTAGCGCTTGCCGCGCCGGCCTTTGCTCTTGGCCTTGGTGCTGCGCGGCGCGTTGCGTTTGCGCGCGGCGCGGTCGAGGTGGTCGAGAAATTCGCGGAACACGTCGAGATGATCGCGCCGGCTCTTGGTCTCTGTCCTGGTCTCGGGCTGCAGCGAGCGCAGCACGGTATGAAGCGTATCCATCAGCGGTCTCCGATATGTCTGCCGAAATGTTCGTTGAAGCGCGCCAGCTCGCGCACGAAATCGTCGAAGCGCCGGCTCGCCGCGGTCAGCTCGCGTAAGCTGAACCAGGCCAGCGCGCTCGACGACAGCGCCCAGGCGAGCAGCGCCAGATGCGCGAGGTCGCCGCGCGCGGTGAAAGTCTGAATGATGTCGGGCATGACGTTTACGGGGCGAACACGTCCCCGCCCTGCACCGCGCCATAACCGGTGGCGGCGCGCTTTTCGTTGACGGTGAGGAACGGCGCCTTGGTGACGCGCTCCCACAACGCGGCGCGGTCGCCGCTGAGTGCGTCGACTTTGTCGGTGTCGATGGCGAGCGTGAGATCGCCGAAGGCAGGCCCCAGCCATTGCGCCAGTGCCGAACCGATACGATTGCCGAGCGGCAGCACGGTCTGGCGGAAGAACACGCGGTTGGCTTCCTGGTAATTCGAATAGGTGTTGTCGCCGGGTATCGCCAACAGCATCGGCGGCACGCCGAAGGCCAGCGCGATCTCGCGCGCCGCGGAGTGCTTGGCCTCCATGAAGTCCATGTCCTTGGGCGACAGCGCCATCGGCTTCCAGTCGAGCCCGCCTTCGAGCACCAGCGGACGGCCCGCGTTGCGCGCACCGGTATATTGTTCGTCCAGTTCCTTCTTGAGCCGCTCGAACTGCGGCTCCGACAGTATCGCACCTTCGGCGCCGCCATAGACCAGCGCGCCGGAGGGCCGCGCCGCGTTATCGAGCAGCGCCTTGTTCCACTTCGCCGCCGCGTTATGCGTGTCGACCGCGACCGCCGCGGCTTCGAGCGGACTGAGGCCGTAATAGTCGTCGAGCGGATTGAACAGCGTGAGATGCAAAATCGGCGGCACTTTAGCGTCAAGGCTGGCCGCGCCTTGGTCGAAGCGCACGGTGGAGCCGGCGACGGTGTAGTCGAAGCCCTGCGGCCAGCCGTCCGGCCCCGGCACCACCTTCATGCGGTCGGGCCGCAGCGCGTAGAGTTCGCGTGGCCCCTCGCCTGCACTGACCGCCTCGACATAGGCATTGCCGGCGAGCAGCAGATGCGACGCAACGCTTTCCATGAATGACGCGCCGTCCTGGCGCGGGTTCGGCCGCACCATCAGATCGAGCAGCGGATGCGCGGTCAGCTCGCGGGCGCCGTCATAGAGCACGAAGGTGAGCGCGCCGATGCTCTCGGCGTCTTAAGCTCACGCCCACCTCCGTGCCAAATCATTAAGGGCGGGGGCCAAATCCAAAAACGGTCG
>JANMSZ010000405.1:0-20214 GCA_031389925.1 Hyphomicrobiales bacterium
GCCGGGCGCCGTTTGTCACGTCGGCTATGTCGATGCCCGCGCCAACACCGACGCCAACGCGCTGGCGCAGAAAATCGCCGACGAGAATGCGCGCAAATTCAAATGCGGCGCCGACAAACCGATCGTGCTGGGAAATAAAGGTCCGGGCTTCAGCGGCCCTTACGGCGATTAACGCTCAGGACTGGTGCCAGGCGTAGGCGACCTTATCGAGCGTCTTGGCGCCGAACTTCTCCGACGAGCGCGCGACGGCGCGGCCGCCGAGCGCGCGATAGAATTCCATCGCCGGCTCGTTGTCGGACAAAGCCCAGACGACGAGGCTCTTCAAGCCACTCTGCACCAGATCCTTGCGCGCCGCGGTGAACAGGCGGCGGCCGAAGCCGAGGCCCTGGAATTCCGGACGCAGATACAGCTCGTAGACTTCGCCGTCATAGAACAGGCTGCGCGCACGGTTGCGGCCGTAATTGGCGTAGCCGGCGACCTTGTCGCCGAACTGCAGAATGGTGATGCGGCTGCCTTTGCGGATGGCGCTATCCCACCAGTCCGGTCCGCGGCGGTTGATTAGCTTGTCGAGTTCGTTGCCGGGGATGATGCCCTGATAGGCCGCGCGCCATGCCTCGTCATGCGTGGTGGCGACATCCATCGAGTCGGATGTCTTGGCGCGGCGAATCTCTATGAGGGTCGTGCTCATGTCAGAATACAAGCAACGAACCTCGCGCCCTTCAAGCCCTATCGTAAACGATGAGTTAACGGTGTGGATTACTGGCCACAGGCGGCGAAAACGCCAATGCTGCCGCTGGGAAAATGAACGCCAAATAAGCGCCTTGCTGCGTCTTGCGCCAGCGCCGAACGTCGTTTGGCGGACTTAGCGGCAATAAAATCGCAAACTGATTCGACCTGTGCCGAATCGGCGCAGGTGCCCGACCGAAGTCGGCCGCGGTCGAAGCGGGGGAAAACTCCCGCTCAGCGAACGCGAACGATTCGAAAGAGACGTCAGACCGTCTCGGCCTGCGCGGCCTTGGAGCGGTCTTCGCGCTTGCGGTCGGTCTCGTCCAGCAGCCTTTTGCGCAGGCGGATCGACGACGGCGTGACTTCGACCAGTTCGTCGTCCTGGATATAAGCCAGCGCCTTTTCCAGCGTCATGCGGATCGGCGGCGTCAGGCGGACTGCTTCGTCCTTCGACGTGGTGCGGATGTTGGTGAGCTGTTTGCCCTTGAGCACGTTGATGACGAGATCGTTGTCACGCGTATGCTCGCCGACGATCATGCCGTTGTAAACTTTCCAGCCCGGCTCGATCATCATCGGGCCGCGGTCTTCCAGGTTCCACAGCGCGTAGGCGACGGCTTCGCCCTTGTCGTTGGAAATCAAGACGCCATTGCGGCGACCCTGGATCGCGCCTTTGTGTCCTTCGTAGGAATGGAAAATGCGGTTCATGATCGCGGTGCCGCGCGTGTCGGTGAGCAGTTCGCCCTGATAGCCGATCAGCCCGCGGGTCGGCGCGTAGAATACCATGCGCACGCGCCCACCGCCCGATGGCTTCAGCTCGATCATCTCGCCCTTGCGCTCGGACATCTTCTGCACGACGACGCCGGAGTGGATCTCGTCGACGTCGATCGTCACTTCCTCGATCGGCTCTTCGAGTTCGTCCGCCTCGTTACGGCGCAGCAGCACCTTGGGCCGCGACACCGAAAGCTCGAAACCTTCGCGGCGCATCTGTTCGATCAGAATGCCGAGCTGCAATTCGCCGCGGCCGGCGACTTCCATGGCGTCCTTGTCGTCCGATTCACGAACACGCAGCGCCACGTTGCCTTCGGCCTCGCGCAGCAGGCGGTCGCGGATCATGCGGCCGGTGACCTTGGTGCCTTCGGTGCCGGCGAGCGGCGAGTCGTTGACGCGGAAGGTCATCGCCAAGGTCGGCGGATCGATCGGCTGCGCCGCGATCGGCGTAATCACCGCCGGGTCGCAGATGGTGTGGGCGACGGTGGCGTTCGGCAGGCCGGCCAAAGCGACGATATCGCCGGCTTCGGCCTCTTCGAGCGGCACGCGCTCGAGGCCGCGGAACGCCAGCACCTTGGTGATGCGGCCGGTCTCGATGGTCTTGCCGTCGCGATCGAGGACTTTCACGGTCTGGTTCGGTTTCACCGACCCGGAGCTTATGCGGCCGGTGATGATGCGGCCGAGGAAGTTGTTGGCCTCGATGATGGTGCCCAGAAGCCGGAACGGGCCTTCTTCGACGACCGGCGCCTTGACGTGGCTCAGTACCAGATCGAACAGCGGCTGCATGCCGTCGTCGTGCGAGCCTTCGAGCGTCGTGGCCATCCAGCCCTGCTTGGCGGAGCCGTAGAGAATCGGGAAGTCGAGTTGTTCGTCGGTGGCATCGAGCGCGGCGAACAGGTCAAACACTTCGTTGATGACTTCGGTGGCGCGCGCGTCGGGACGGTCGACTTTGTTGATGACGACGATGGGCTTGAGGCCCATCTTCAGCGCCTTCGAGACCACGAACTTGGTCTGCGGCAGCGGGCCTTCGGCGGCGTCGACCAGCACCAGCGCGCCGTCGACCATGTTCAGGATGCGCTCGACCTCACCGCCGAAGTCGGCGTGGCCCGGCGTGTCGACGATGTTGATGCGGGTGCCTTTCCATTCGACCGAGGCGGCCTTGGCGAGGATGGTGATGCCGCGCTCGCGCTCGAGGTCGTTGGAGTCCATCGCGCGTTCGACCTGGCGCTCGTTGGCGCGGTAAACGCCGGACTGCTGCAGCAACCGGTCGACCAGCGTGGTTTTGCCATGGTCGACGTGCGCGATGATGGCGATGTTACGGATATTCATCAGTATTTTCCTTCGCGCATGACCTTTACCGAAAACCGGTACCCACTTTTCGGGGTCATGCGCAGTGTTCCAAAAATCAAAGCGCGGGCCTTTTCGGGGCCCGCGACGCGCCGTGCTGACTCGCAGTGCTATTGCGGCGCAATATAGTCACGGAACGGCCGGAAGCAACCGTTTATAAGCCTGGGTGGTTAAGCTGCTCGAGGCAATAATGCCCGAAATTCAGGCGTTTTGAGGTCCTGGGGCCAAGCCTGGACCGGAAAGCGGTAGTATTCGGCGCGGACCTATCGCGGGACCGCCGCGTTGGCATTTCGATAAGGGAGCAAACCATGGCGCAGAAACTGACCGCAGATGCCAAGAAGGCCGCCTTGGGCAAACTGAGCCACTGGTCCGAGGTGTCGGGCCGCGACGCCATCACCCGGAAATTCGTCTTCAAGGATTTCAACCAAGCCTTCGGCTTCATGACGCGGGCGGCGCTGGTCGCTGAAAAGATGGATCACCATCCGGAGTGGTTCAACGTCTACAAAACCGTCGAGGTGACGCTGTCGACCCACGACGCCGGTGGCGTGACCGAGCTCGACATCAAGCTCGCCGAGGCCATGGACAGACTGGCCGGCTAGCCGCCATCTTGCGCGCGGCCGGGGCGCCACCAAATAAGTCTCATGGCATTCGCGCGGGCGGCATTCTGGCGGCGGGACGACAGCGACGACGGCGCCTTGCAGCGCGGTTTCTGGCGCAAGCTCACAAGCGTTGCCGCGCGCATTCCGTTCGCCGAAGACCTACTGGCGGCCTACTACTGCGCCTTCGATCGCCAGACGCCGCTGCAAGTGAAAGCGACGCTGCTTGGCGCCATCGCCTATTTCGTGCTGCCGCTCGATGGGATGCCCGACGTGTTACCGGTGCTCGGCTTCACCGACGATGCCGCGGTGCTGGTGACGACGGTCAAGCTGGTCGCCGGGCACATTCTTCCGGCGCACAAGGAAGTCGCGCGCAGCGCCTTGAGCCGGCTCTAAGGCCGCAAGATCACCTTGCCCATCACCTGACGCGCGGCGATGGCTTTGAGCGCGGCGGCGGCCTCGCTCAGCGGATAGACCGCGTGGACATGCGACGACAATTTGCCTTGCGCTGCCCAAGCCAGCAATTGCTCGGTATTGGCGCGGTGGCCCGCCGGATTGCGCTCGGTCCATGAACCCCAATAGACGCCGAGCACGTCGCAGCCTTTGAGCAGCACGAGATTGAGCGGCAATTTGGGAATGTCGCCGGCGGCAAAGCCGACGACGAGAAAGCGGCCTTCCCACGCAATCGCGCGCAATGCTGCTTCCGCATAGGCGCCGCCGACCGGATCGTAGATTACGTCGGGGCCGTTGCCTTGCGTGACGCGGCGCAGCGCTTCTTTCAGATCCTCGGCGGCGTAGTCGATGCCGTCGTCGGCGCCGTGCGCTCGCGCGAAGGCGATCTTCTCGGGCGACGAGGCGCAGGCGATCACGCGCGCGCCGATGATCTTGGCCAACTCGATCGCGGCAAGGCCGACGCCGCCGGAGGCGCCGAGCACCGCCAGTGTCTCGCCCGGCTTGAGCTTGGCGCGATCCTTCAACGCGTGCAGCGTGGTGCCATAGGTGACGCAGAGACCGGCGGCACGGTCGAAGTCGAGCGCGTCGGGGATTTTGACTAGCTTCTCGGCGGCTATGGCGATGCGCTCGCGCGCCGCGCCATAGCGGCTATAGCCGAGCACCCGGTCGCCGGTCTTGAGCGACGTCACGCCGGGCCCAAGGCTCTCGACCACGCCGGCGAATTCCGCCGACGGCGAGAACGGCATCGGCGGCTTGGTCTGGTACTTGCCGGCGATGATCAGAGTGTCGAAGAAATTCAGCGCTGCGGCATGAATGCGCACCACGGCTTCGCCCGGCGCGGCCGTGGGATCGGCAATCTCGGCGACCTCGAGATCGTCCGGGGTGCCGTAACGGGTGCAGAGCAGGGCTTTCATGGGGTCTTGGCGTCCGGGTTTGTGTGGCTGCGGCGAGGGCGGGCGGCGTTAACTTTTCCAGGCTAGGGTTGCGGCGGCGGAATGCTGCCTTCACATTGCCGATTTTCGCCCATAATGGGCTAATATCCAGCGACCTGTGGGATGGAATTCAAGTCCATCGTTCAATACAACCGGTAGGGCCCGATGACGCATAAGTTTTGGCTAAGCCCCGCGATTGCATTGCTGGCCGGCGTTGCCTTTGTCAGCGCCGCCTCTGCGCAGGCTGCGCCCAAAGCGTCGCCGAAGGCCGAACCTAAGGCGGCTCCCAAACCCGAGGCCAAGCCGAAATCCGATCCCACCGAACAGGCGGTGCTGCTCGGCCAGTTCGACGGTTGGGGCGCCTACAAGGCGACCCCCGGCGGCAAGAAGGTCTGCTTCGCGCTGGCGAAACCGACCTCGGCCACGATGGAGCCGGCCACCCGCAAACGCGATCCGTCCTACGCCTTCATCTCCACGCGCCCGTCCGAGAAGGTGAAGAATGAGGTCTCGGTGATCGTCGGCTATCCGCAGAAGTCCGGCGTCGACGCCTCCGCCGCCATCGGCACCACGACCTACGTCATGTACACCCAGAACGACGGCGCCTGGGTCAAGAACGCCGCCGACGAGGCGCAGATGGTCAATGCCATGCGCAAAGGCGGCGATCTCGTGGTTAAGAGCGAATCCGGTCGTGACGTCGATGGAAAAACCGCCCGTAGCACCGACGTCTTCTCGCTCAAGGGCATCGGCGCTGCGCTCGACAAGGTCGCCGAGGAGTGCAAGTAAGCCCTTCGCGCCCTATATTGTCGTCAGCACCGCGAACTGCGGCCAAAACGGCCCAATCTGACGACCTGATTTTATGAGCATGATCGAAATCGCGCCGGAAACGGCCCAATCGCCTGCCGGCTTCGTCGAGAAGACGCCGCTCGAGCGCTATGTCGCGCCCGAGAAGCCGTCGCTGATCGGCATGTCGCGCGGCGAGTTGGCCGATGCGCTGGCGAAGGTCGGCGTGCCGGAAGCGCAGCGCAAGATGCGCGTGCAGCAGCTCTGGCACTGGATCTATTTCCGCGGCTTCACCGAATTCGATGCCATGACCAGCGTGTCGAAGGAATTGCGCGCGGAGCTGGCGCAGCATTTCACGCTGGCGCGTCCCGAAGTGGTGGCCGAGCAGGTTTCGGTCGACGGCACGCGCAAATGGTTGCTGCGGCTGCCGGGCGATCCGGACAGCAAGCTGCCGCACGAAGTCGAATGCGTTTACATCCCCGACACCGAGCGCGGCACGTTGTGCGTGTCGAGCCAGGTCGGCTGCACGCTAACGTGCTCGTTCTGTCACACCGGCACGCAGCGGCTGGTGCGCAATCTCACCGCCGGCGAGATCGCCGGTCAGATCATGGTGGCGCGCGACCGCATGGGCGACTGGCCCGGTGGTACCCGGCCGACCGAAGGCGTGGTGCCGAGCGGTGATCGCTGCGTCACCAACGTCGTCATGATGGGCATGGGCGAGCCGCTGTATAACCTCGACGCGGTGCGCGACGCGCTGCTGATCGTTGCCGACGGCGACGGGCTCGGTATTTCCAAGCGCCGCATCACGCTGTCGACGTCCGGCGTGGTGCCAAACATCGAACGCGCCGGCAACGAAATCGGCTGCATGCTGGCGGTGTCGCTGCACGCGGTGCGCGACGAATTGCGCAACGAACTGGTGCCGCTCAATCGCAAGTATCCTATCGACGTGTTGATGGAGGCGTGCCGCAATTATCCCGGCGCGTCGAACGCCAAGCGCATTACCTTCGAATACGTCATGCTCAAGGGCGTCAACGATTCCATCGAAGACGCCAAAGCGCTGGTGCGTCTGCTCAAGGGCATCCACGCCAAGATCAATCTCATTCCGTTCAATCCCTGGCCCGGCAGCAAATACGAATGCTCGGACTGGGAGCAGATCGAAAAGTTCTCGCAAGTGGTGTTCGACGCCGGCTATGCCTCGCCGGTGCGCACGCCGCGCGGCCGCGACATTCTCGCTGCCTGCGGTCAGCTCAAGAGCACGACCGAAAAATTGTCCGCTCGCGAGCGCATGACGCTGCGCGCCATGGCGATGACGGACGATGAGTAGCGCCCTCGCCGGAATGACAAATTAGATGGCGCTCCTCGGCCGCATCTTCGTCATTTTGTTTGCGCTGTGGCTTGCGACCATGGCGGCGGGCATCGTGTGGAGCATCGGCCTGCTCGGTGCACAATGGCCCGCGCTGTCGGGCGATCCGGCCGAGCGCGTCGTATTCTGGGGCGCGGCGTTCATCGCTTCCGGGATCACCGCGTCTCTGCTGTTCCTCCCGACGTTGATCGCGGTCGTGCTGGCCGAAGCGTTTTCGGTGCGCTCGCTGCTGGCTCATGTCTTCGGCGCCGTCGCGCTGGTGTTGCTGGCCTATCAGGGTGCCGGCCTCGGTCGCGGCGGCGAGGAATCGATCGACCGTCCACCGCCGCTGGTTTCGCGCGAGTTTGAAATCGCGGCCGCTGCGGGTGTGGTATTCGGCCTGACCTATTGGCTGATCGCCGGGCGCAAAGCGGGCCGCTGGCGCGAGCGCGTTTAATCGATCCCGGCCGCGGCAAAACGGCGCGCTGAGAATCCCAAATACGAAGCTCGCCCGCGCCGCCTTCCCATTTCTGCGGGCCTCGGCTAGACCGCAATCTCGCTAGGGAAGAGCATGAACCGCACCGGCCTGATCATCGCGCTTGTCATCGCCGCCGTGAACGGCCTGGCGTTCGGGTTTTTCCCCGAGCTCGAATTGAGCGTCGCGCGTCACTTCCATGCCGTCGTCGACGCGGGCAACAATACGTTCGCCTGGCGCATTTATCCGCCGCTGATGCTGGCGCGCGATATCGGGTTGTGGGTAAGCACCGCGATCATCATTTTGGTTTTGGCTGCGCTCGCGTTCAAGCTCATCCTGCCGACACGCAAGCTGTTGATTCCAGGCCGTGCCGTTATTTTTCTGATCGCGACGCTGGCGCTGGGTCCGGGCCTGCTGGTCAATGTCGTGCTCAAGGATCACTGGGGCCGGTCGCGTCCGATCGACATCACGCAACTTGGCGGCACCGAACGCTACGTCCGCTGGTGGGATCCGCGCGGCGACTGTCCCAATAACTGTTCCTTCGTGTCCGGCGATGTCGCCGGCGCTTTCTGGACCATCGCGCCGGCGGCGCTGGCGCCGCCGCAATGGCGGGTGCTGGCCTATGGCGCGGCCCTGGTGCTGGGCACCGGCATGGCGGCGCTGCGCGTGATGGCGGGCGGGCATTTCCTCAGCGACGTGGTGTTTGCCGGTGTGTTCACGTTCCTCGTCATCTGGCTAGCGCACGGCGTGATCTACCGTTGGCGGCGCACACGCCTGTCCGACGCGCGCATCGAGCATGCCATCGAGCGTATCGCCATGCCCGGATATTTGGCGCTATGCTCGTTGTTCGGTCGCAAGAACCGGACGGGAGGAAAAAACGAATGACGTATCGTATGCGAACTTTTTTGCTTGGTGTGCTGGCGTCGCTGATCTGTTTGCAGGCGCCCCTGGCGCGTGCGGCCGCCTATCCGGAGCGCACCATCACATTGGTCGTGCCGTTCGCACCGGGCGGGCCGACCGACATCATCGCGCGCATTCTGTCGGAGTCGCTGAGCCAATCGCTCAAGCAATCGGTGATCGTCGAGAACAAGCCTGGCGCGGCGGGTAACGTCGGTATGGGCCAAGCGGCGCGGGCCAAGCCCGACGGCTACACGCTGCTGCTGGCCTCGACCGCGATTGCGGTCAACTCGGCGCTGTTCGAGAAACTGCCTTACGATCCGGTCAAGGATTTCGCGCCGATCTCGGAACTGGTGAATTCACCCAATATCGTGGTGGTGCGCGCCGGCTCCGGCATGAAGACGGTGGCCGATCTGGTCGCGCGCGCCAAAGCGGCGCCAGGCACCTTCAATTATGCGTCGCCCGGAGTCGGCACCAAGTCGCATCTCACCGGCGAGGAGCTCAAGCAGCGCGGCGGAATTGAGATGACGCACATTCCCTATCGCGGCGCCGGACCGGCGGCTCTGGCCGCGCTGGAGGGAACGGTGCAGGTCGCTTCGGTCGCGCTGCCGGCCGCCGAGCCGCTGGTGAAATCCGGGCAGCTCACGGGGCTGGCGGTCACCGGGACCAAGCGCTGGTCCTCGTTGCCCGACGTGCCGACCATGATTGAATCGGGCTATCCGGGTTTTGTCTCCGAGACATTCTCGGCGCTGTTCGCGCCGGCGGGCACGCCGCCCGAAATCGTCGCACTGCTGGCGGAGAAATGCCGCGAGGCCTTTGCCAGCGACAAAGCGCGACAGACCGCGCAAGCCGCCGGCTTCGAGGTGATTGCAGGAACTCCCGACCAATTGGCGGCGCGTCTGGCGGCGGAAATTCCGGCGGTTAAGGCGCTGGTGGCGCGCGCCGGAATCAAAATTCAATAGGTACGAAAAAAATCGCCGGGCGCTGAGACCCGGCGATCGTTCGGTTAAGTGCGGCGATGCGTTAGCGCTGTGCGCTCTTGCCGCCGCCGCCGAGCTTGTCGGCGAAGAGCGCGATGGTCTTGGCGTAGACGTCCGCCTTATTCCATGCCTGGATCACGGTGAAGTTCGGCTGGCCCGGTCCCCAGCCCTGGCCGCGCTGCCAGCCGTGGCTCTTGAGATAATTCGCCGTGGAAGCGATCACGTCCGCCTGGTTGCGAACCAGGTCGGCTTTGCCGCGACCATCGATACTGACGGCATATTTCACATAAGACGACGGCAGGAACTGGGTTTGGCCGATTTCGCCCGCCCAATCGCCCTTCAAATCGGCCGACGCCATATCGCCGCGGTCGATGATGCGAAGCGCGTCGATCAACTCACCCTGGAATCTGTCGGTGCGGCGGCAGTCAAAGGCCAGTGTTGCGACCGAGCGCACCACCGACATCTTGCCCTGGTTGACGCCGTAGTCGGTTTCCAGGCCCCAGATCGCGACGATCACCGGGCCGGGGACACCGTACTTGGCTTCGACCTTTTTGATCGTGTCGGCGTGCTGCTGCAGCATCCGGGCGCCCTTGACGAGGCGATCCTTGCTGATCATGCGGCCGGAGAACTCCTCGAAGCTCTGCTTGAAGACCTTCTGGTTGCGGTCGGCGGCGAGCACCTTGTCGTCGACGGTAAGCCCGTCGAGCGCGGCAAGGCCGGCCTGCCTGACGCCCTTGGCCGCGGCTTCCTTCTTGATGTCGGCGATAAAGCCGGCGAAACCGGCTTTATGGTTGCACTGCGCGGCGAAGGCCGGCGCGGCGGTGACGAATGTGGCGCCGATAAGCGCTGCGGCGAAACTGACTTTTGACATCGATAGCCCCACTGATGACCCTGTCATTGCAGGTTTATCGGAGTGCCCCGCCACCGCTACTGGGTTCGCGTAGTAAGCTTAATCGGCGTGGTTACGATTTGGGGCGAAGCGCCCCGGACGCTGCTAGAGTCGGGACGATTCGCGGCAAAAGCGACGGCCGAGGAGCCCCCATGGCGGAAACCGACAACGGCGTGAAACGCGTGTTGCAGATCAAGATGCGGGCGCTGGGCGAGCCGGCCCAGGTGATCGCGCTGATCCGCACATCGGCGCCGTTCTATCGGGCGCTTGGCGGCGGAGGGTTTCGCGTTCTCCAGAACGTCGACGATCCGGCGCAGATCGTCGTCGAGATCGAATACGAGGCCAACGCTGCGCTCGAACTGAATCGTCAAAAAGTGGCGAGTAACCCGATGGTTCTTACGTTTCTGCAAGGCTGGCGCTCCATCCTGGCAGGCAATGCCGACATCTACGTCTACGAGGACGTGACGGGGTAGCCTGCGGGCTTGACCCGGGCCGGTATCCTGAGTTCAACACAGGGTCAGGCGACGGCAGGAAGAGCGGCGATGGCCCAAAACGACAGCAAAAACTCGGTCAAGAAGGTCGTTCTGGCCTATTCCGGCGGGCTGGACACCTCGATCATCCTGAAGTGGCTGATGACGACCTATGGCTGCGAGGTCGTGACCTTCACCGCCGATCTCGGGCAGGGCGAGGAGCTTGGGCCCGCTCGCGAGAAGGCGCTGCGCGCCGGCATCAAGCCCGAAAACATCTTCATCGAGGACCTGCGCGAGGAGTTCGTACGCGACTTCGTGTTTCCGATGTTTCGCGCCAACACCGTCTATGAAGGGCAATACCTGCTCGGCACCTCGATCGCGCGGCCGCTGATCGCCAAGAAGCAGATCGAGATCGCGCGCAAAGTCGGCGCCGACGCGGTCTGTCACGGCGCCACCGGCAAAGGCAACGATCAGGTGCGCTTCGAGCTCGGCTATTACGCGTTGGAGCCGGGCATCAAGATCATCGCGCCGTGGCGCGAATGGCAGTTCAAGGGCCGCGAGGAACTGTTGAAGTTCGCGCGTGACCACCAGATCACCATCGCCAAGGACAAAGAGGGCGAAGCGCCGTTCTCGGTCGATGCCAATCTGCTGCACTCGTCGTCCGAGGGCAAAGTGCTGGAAGACCCGGCCAGGGAAGCGCCCGGCATCGTCTATCAGCGCACGATCTCGCCGATGGACGCGCCCGACAAGGCGACCGAGATCCGCATCGGCTTTGCCAAAGGCGACGCGGTGAGCATCGACGGCGAGAAACTGTCACCGGCCACGTTGCTCGCCAAGCTGAACACGCTCGGCCGCGACAACGGCATCGGCCGGCTTGATCTGGTCGAGAACCGTTTCGTCGGCATGAAGTCGCGCGGCGTCTACGAGACGCCCGGCGGCACGATTCTGCTCGTGGCGCATCGCGCCATCGAGTCGATCACGCTCGATCGCGGCGCCGGCCATCTCAAGGACGAGTTGATGCCGCGTTACGCCGAACTGATCTACAACGGCTTCTGGTTCGCGCCGGAGCGCGAGATGCTTCAAGCCTTGATAGATAAGTCGCAGGAGATGGTCGAAGGCGAGGTGCGGCTCAAATTGTACAAAGGCAACGTCATCGTTGTCGGGCGCGAAAGCCCGGCGTCGCTGTACTCCTCGACACTGGTGACGTTCGAGGACGACAAGGGCGCCTACGACCAGAAGGACGCCGAAGGTTTCATCAAGCTCAACGCGCTGCGCCTGCGCACGCTCGGCCAGCGGCGCAAGACGCTCAAGCGCGATTGAACGTCATGACCCGGAGGCATCCGATGGCTGGCCATGTATTGAGATGGGCTTTTCTCGGCGCGCTTGGTGTCGCGCTCGCGGCCTGTACGGGCGGCAAGGAGCCAGAGCCGGTGCCCAATATCCTGCCGACCAATTACAAGCAGGAAATCATCGACGCGATGGTCAAGATATTGCCGGATGCCACCAACGTCCGGGGCGCCTTTATCACCGATCCGTTTTTGTCGGTCGCGCCGGGCGGCAGGGACCAGCGCTACATCGTCTGCGTCCGCTACAACGGCCGCGACGCCAACCGGCAATATATGGGCAGCCAAGACCGTGTTGGCACTTTCTTCGGCGGCCAGCTCAATCAACTGGTCGAGGTCGGCAACGAGCAGTGCTCCAAGGCCGCCTTCAAGCCTTTCCCCGAATTGGAAAAGCTCTGCCTGGCCAAAGCCTGCGACTGACGCGGCCTAATAATTGCGGTCGCGCGACAGCACGGTCTCCGGCAGGTCGGACTTCGCCACCTTGAGTTCGGGCAGCAGCGGCCGGTTGTTGCGCTTCTTCTCGGCGATTTCTGCGATGACCTTGCGCATTTGCAGATAGCGCACCGGCGTGGTCGGGTGGGTGGTCGCTTTTCGGATACTGGATGGATTCTCCAGCGACAGCCGCTGCCACACTTCCTCCGCACCTGAAATGTCGTAGCCGGCACGCGCCGCGTAGTAGGCGCCGACATAATCGGCCTCGAGTTCGAAACCGACGCTGAATGCATTGAGTCCCGCGGTCTGCAAATAATTGGAAAACGCGCCGCCGGTCGAAATGCCGCCGAGCAGGAAGCCACCATCAATGACGCCGCCGCCGACCGAGCCGAGCAGGCTGTTGATGCGCTTCTTGCCGTAATGACCCATGGTGTTATGGCCGAGCTCGTGGCCGACAAGCACGGCGAGATCGGCATCGGTGCGTAGCATCCGCAAAAAGCCGGTCTGGATCACTATCTTCCGGAAGTCGGTGAAGGCATTGGCTTCCGGATTGGTTTCGAGATTGATCGGAATCCCGCAGCCGGTCACCGGCGTAACGGTGAAGGTTTTGTCCCCGTCGTCGCGGCGCAACACCACTGTGATGGGTCGCTCGCCATTATTTTCAAGGAAAGTATTGATCCAGCGCGGGATCGCCGTGACCGGAACACGTTCGCCGTTGAACGAAATCAGTTCGTCCTTGTCGATGATGCCGGCCTTGGCGGCGGGGCCGTCCGGCACGATCGAGATCACGGTGGGACGAACCCAACGCAGTCCGAGCGCTTCGCGAGAGAACTTGCGGTACTTGCTCGGCAGGCTCGCCGGCGTTGCCGCGAACATGCCGAGCTGGGGGATCACCCAGTACTTGCAGAACTCGCGATTGGCGGTGGTGATGCGATAGGCGACGGTATTGAGCTTGTTGAGTTCGGCGTAATAGTCGCGGAGTTGCGCGATTTCCTGCCGGCGCTTCTCGTCGGCAATGTCGGCGAGCGTGAGCGAGGGTACGTTGGCGTCCGGCCCGGCGCAGGCCGTGCACAACCAGACGACGAGAATGCCCCACCGACGCCGATGCACCGGAGCCCCCCAAGGCCCATAAACAGGCCTTTAGAGTGCGTTAGCCGCACAATCGAATCAAGCATAAGTTGTAGGGCGGGGCGTCCTACTGCTTCGGCAAGCCTTGCTACTGCTTGGGAATCCCGGCGCCGTCGATCACCTTCGCCCATTTCTGGATGTCGCTGCGCATCTTGGCATCGATCTCGGCCGGCGTGCTGGAACGTGCATCGACGCCGAGATCCAGCAGCTTTTTCTTGACGGCGGGATCCGCCAGCACCTCGGCAATCGCCTTGTTGAGGGTGGCGACGACGGCCGGCGGCGTTCCGGTTTTGACGTAGATCGCGTTCCACGACACCGCGTCGAAGCCTTTAACGCCCTGTGCGTCGGCCGTCTTGAGCTGGGGCAGCGCTGGGGAGGGTTGCGATCCGGCCCAGGCAAGGGCGCGCAGCTTGCCGTCGGCGAGGTTGCCCGACAGCGCCGCGTAAAAGTCGACCACCATATGCACGTCGCCGCGCATCAGCGCGATGATGGTTTCGGGCGTGGTCTTGAACGGAATGATGACGACGTCGATGCCGGCCGCCTGCTTGAAGTAGTTGGCCGTCAAGTTCTGTGCGCCGCCGGCGCTGATGGTGCCGATGTTGAGCGTGCCGGGCTTGGCCTTGGCGGCCGCGATGAAATCGCCGAGCGTCTTGAAGCCGGACTGGTCGCCGGTCACGAGCAGGCAGTCGAAAAAACCCACCGACGAGACCGGCGTCAGATCGTTGAGAACGTCGACGGGGAATTTGTTGAACAGCGGCATCGAGGAGGCAATGCCGCCGGTATTGAGCATCAGCGTGTAGCCATCGTTCGGCTGCGAGATGACGGAGCGCATCGCGGTGATGCCGGCGACGCCGGGCATGTTCTCGATGATGAAGCGCTGGCCGAATTTTTCGCCAAGTCTTTCCGCGACGATGCGGGCCGTGATGTCGCCGACGCCGCCGGCGCCGAGCGGCAACACGATCTTAACCGGCCGGTCGGGATAATTTTGCGCCGCGGAGGGCTGCGCCGTGGCCGCGATCAACAATGAAAATCCTGCCAGCAGCAATGCGCGCCGGACGATTGTCAGCTTTGTCATGTGGATTTCTCTCCGCTCCGATGGCAGGAGCTTAGTTAAAGGTTGCCGCTCAGCCCAGTGGGCTTGCGGGAAAAAACGAAGTTAGAGGAAAGTCCCGCCTCAAGCCTGGCGGTCGACCATCGCCTTCTTCAGGGTAGCGATTTCCTTGGCCGGATTGAGCCCCTTCGGGCAGGCCTTGGAGCAGTTCATAATGGTGTGGCAGCGATAGAGCCGGAACGGGTCCTCGAGATTGTCGAGCCGCTCGCCGGTGGCCTCGTCGCGTGAGTCCTGGACCCAGCGATTGGCCTGCAGCAGTGCGGCGGGACCGAGATAGCGATCCGAATTCCACCAGTAGCTCGGGCACGAGGTCGAGCAGCAGGCGCACAGAATGCACTCGTACATGCCGTCGAGCTTGGCGCGGTCTTCGTGGCTCTGCTTCCATTCTTTCTCGGGCGTCGGCGTCGTGGTGTGCAGCCAGGGCTCGATCGAGGCGTATTGCGCGTAGAAATTTTTCAGGTCCGGCACCAGGTCCTTCACCACCGGCTGATGCGGCAGCGGATAGATCTTCACCGGTGCTTTATTGTCGTCGATCGCCTTGGTGCAGGCCAGCGTGTTGGTACCATCGATATTCATGGCGCAGGAACCGCAGACGCCTTCGCGGCAGGAGCGGCGGAACGTCAAGGTCGGGTCGATGTTGTTCTTGATCCAGATCAGCGCGTCGAGAACCATCGGGCCGCAGTCGTCGCGGTCGACCTGATAGGTGTCGACGTGCGGGTTCTGACCGTCATCCGGGTTCCAGCGATAGACCTTGAACTCGGTGACGTGCGTCGCGTGCGACGTGCGCGGCCAGGTCTTGCCTTCGGTGATTTTGGAATTTTTCGGCAGCGTGAATTCGACCATGTCAGCTCATCCTGGTAAGCGCGCGACGTATTCGTTTTACGCTCGCGTTAGTAAACGCGAGCTTTGGGCTCGATGTAGGACACTTCGTTGGTCAGCGTGTTGGTGTGAACGGGGCGGTAGTCGATGGCTACTTTGCCCTTCTCGTCCATCCAGGCCAGCGTGTGCTTCATCCAGTTGACGTCGTCACGTTCCGGATAATCCTCGCGGGCGTGACCGCCGCGGCTTTCGGTACGGTTTTTGGCGGACTCCATCGTCACCACGGCCTGTGCGATCAGATTGTCGAGTTCCAGCGTTTCGATCAGATCCGAATTCCAGACCAGCGACCGGTCGGTGATGCGCACATCCGGCATGCTGTCATAGACGTCGTGGATCAGTTTCTGGCCTTCGTCGAGCACCTCGCCGGTGCGGAACACGGCGCAGTTGTTCTGCATCACGCGCTGCATGTTGAGACGCAGCTGTGCGGTCGGCGTGCCGCCCGCGGCGTTGCGGAATTTGTCGAGACGGGCGAGGGCCTTTTCGGCGGAGTCGGCCGGCAGCGGCGGCTGCTTCTCGCCGGGGGTCAGGAGTTCGGCGCAACGCAAGGCGGCGGCGCGGCCGAATACGACCAGATCGATCAGCGAGTTGGAGCCGAGCCGGTTGGCGCCGTGCACCGAGACGCAGCCGGCTTCGCCGAGCGCCATCAGGCCGGGGATCACGCTGTCGGGGTTGCCGTCTTTCTTGGTCACGGCCTCGCCGTGATAATTCGTGGCGATGCCGCCCATATTGTAATGCACGGTCGGCAGCACCGGGATCGGCTCGCGGGTGATGTCGACATTGGCGAAGATGCGTGCGGTATCGCTGATGCCGGGCAGCCGTTCGCGCAAGACCGCGGGGTCGAGGTGATCGAGATGCAGGAAAAGATGGTCCTTTTCCTTGCCGACACCGCGTCCTTCGCGGATTTCCAGCGTCATGGCGCGCGAGACGACGTCACGCGACGCTAAATCCTTGGCCGACGGCGCGTAGCGTTCCATGAAACGCTCGCCCTCGGAGTTGGTGAGATAGCCGCCTTCGCCGCGCGAGCCTTCGGTGATCAGGCAGCCGGCCGGATAGATGCCGGTCGGATGGAATTGCACGAATTCCATGTCCTGCATTGGCAGGCCGGCGCGCAGCACCATGCCGCCGCCGTCACCGGTACAGATGTGCGCCGAGGTGCAGGAGAAATAGGCGCGGCCGTAACCGCCGGTCGCCAGGATCACCATGTTGCCGGTGAAGCGGTGGATCGAGCCGTCGTCCATGTTGAGCGCGACGACGCCGCGGCAGCGGCCCGCGTCGTCCATGATCAGGTCGATGGCGAAATACTCGATGTAGAATTCGGCGTTATGGCGCAACGCCCGGCCGTACATCGTGTGCAGCATGGCGTGACCAGTGCGGTCCGCCGCGGCGCAAGTGCGCTGCGCGGTGCCCTTGCCGTAATGCGTCGTCATGCCGCCGAACGGGCGCTGGTAGATCTTGCCGTCTTCCTCGCGGCGCGAGAACGGCATGCCCCAATGCTCAAGCTCGTACACGGCCTGCGGCGCGTTGCGGCAGAGATATTCAATGGCGTCCTGGTCGCCGAGCCAGTCGGCGCCCTTGACGGTGTCGTACATGTGCCAGCGCCAGTCGTCTTCGCCCATATTGCCGAGCGCCGCGGCGATGCCGCCCTGCGCCGCGACCGTATGCGAGCGGGTCGGAAACACCTTGGTGATGCAGGCGGTCCGCAGTCCCGCTTCACCGCAGCCGACCACGGCGCGCAGTCCCGAACCGCCGGCGCCGACAACGATCACGTCATAGCTGTGATCTTCGATCGGATAGGCTTTGCCGTTGATGCCGGGCGCTGTTCCCGCGCCGTTTGATTTTCCGTTTGTCGCCATGATGACTCAGACCCCGAACGAAAGCTTGAGAATGGCGAAGGCAGAAGCGAACGCGACGGCGAAGCAGAAGAAGGTATTCGCCATGAGCGTCGCCAGTTTGAGCTTATCCTCGTGAACGTAATCGAGGATGATCTCCTGCATGCCGATCCACATGTGATAGGCGGTGTTGATGATGAACAGCAGCATGATGATCGCGACGATCGGCGAGCCGAGAATCTGTACGACCGCGGCGTGACTGCGGCCCAGCAGCGCGATGACGATCACCACGGCTGCGATGGTGAGCGGGATGCCGGCCACCGCCGTCACGCGCTGATGCCAGAAGTCCTTGGTGCCGGCATGGGCCGCGCCCAGCCCGCGGACCCGGCGCATCGGTGTGCGCATTTCGTTCGGACGTTCGCCGATCATCGCGGGCCTCCCATGGCCAGATAGCCGACGATCCAGATGACGAGCGTCAGCGACACCGAGCCGACAATCGTCGCCAGCGTCAGCAGTTCGCGCTCGGTCGGCTCGAGGCCGTGCAGCGTGTCCCAGATCAGATGGCGGATGCCGCCCAGCGTGTGATGGATCAGTGCCCAAGTGTAGCCGAACAGCACGACGCGCCCGATCAGGCTGCCCATGAACCATTCGACATTGGCGTAAGCGTTTGGACCGGAGGCCGCCGCGATCAGCCACCAGGCGAGCAGCAGCATGCCGAAGTATAGCGACGCGCCGGTGATGCGATGCACGATCGACATCATCATCGTCAGCATCGGCCGGTAGATCTGCAGATGGGGGGATATCGGACGCGACCGCTGCGGCCCCTTGCTGGTGCCTGCCTCGAGCTCGGCCATCGTCATATCTCCACTCTTCGCACCGCCGTAACTCTGTCGGCGGTCGCGGGGCGGTTGGTAACTAAACTGCGCGGATACCGCACGCACCAAAAAGTTGGGGCGCGGCCTTAATTCAAGCTAGACCAGTTCAAACTTCTTCAAAAGCGAAACTAGACCGTGTAAAGTGTCTATACAATATGCGTTTTGTATAGCCTGCCTTCGCTAAATAAGAAGGGTCCGATATCCCATGCGGTTCGATTTCACCGACCTCGGCCTGTTCCGGCATATCGTCGAGGCCGGCAGCATCACCCATGGCGCGGCGCGCTCGAACCTGGCGCTGGCCGCCGCCTCCACCCGCATCCGCAAAATGGAGGAGAGTTTCGGCACCGAATTGCTGGTGCGCGGGCGTCAGGGCGTGGTGCCGACCCAGGCCGGCCGTACTTTGCTGCAGCATGCGCGCTCGATACTGGCGCAGAGCGAGCGCATGCAGGAGGATTTAACCCCGTATGCCCGTGGATTGGCCGGTCAGGTGCGGGTGCTGTCCAACACCAATGCGCTCACCGAGTTTTTGCCGGAGGTGCTGAGCTCTTTCCTGACGTCTTATCCCGACATCAGCGTCGATCTCGAGGAGCGGCTGAGCGACGAGATCGTCGGCCTGATCGCAGAAGGCAGCGCCGATATCGGTATCGTCGCCGGCACAGTCGACCAAGGCGGCCTGCAGACCTTTCCGTTCCGCAGCGACCGTTTCGTGCTGGTGGTGCCGCATAATCATCCGCTCGCCGGCCGCACGCGCATCGGCTTTGCCGAGGTGCTCGATTACGACATGGTCGGGCTCGACCGCGCCAGCGCAATCCAACGGTTTCTCGCCGACAAGGCGAGCCGCGTCGGGCGGCCGTTGCGGCTGCGCATTCAACTGCGCAGTTTCGACGCGATCTGCCGGCTGGTCGAATGCAATGTCGGCCTCGGCATCGTGCCGGAGACGACTGTGCAGCGCACCGCGCGCAATATGGCGATCACCGCGGTGCGGCTCACCGACCCGTGGGCGTTGCGCGAATTGACGATCGTGGTGCGCGACATCGACGCGCTGCCGCCTTATGCGCGGCAGTTGGTGGATCATCTGAGGGCGAGTGTTTAGCGCGTGATCCCGAAAAGTGGATACCGGTTTTCGGAAAAGATCACGCGCCAATAAAATTACTTCGCCATCAGCACCCAGTAGTCTAGATCGAGGATCACCGCTGGGTCGTACTCATCGCCGACTTTGTACGGGAAATCCGCGCAGGGATGATCCTTGGTGGCGACGGTGCGCAAACGTAATGCGCCGACATCGGTGCGGCCGGGAATTTCCGCGGTGGCCAGCACCTCGGTCCAGGCGAACACCGTGAGTCCGGCAAACAGCGGCGCGACGTGCCGCCCGCCGTTAATCGCCGCGATGTGGAAGGCATTGCCGAGGCCGTTGAACGACAGCGCCCGCGCCAGCGAAATCGGATGGCCGCCATAGATCAGGCGGTGGCCGAAGCGGCCTTTGCTCTCGGTGTAGTGGTCGAAATGGATGCGCGCGGTGTTCTGATAAAGCCGCGTCGCGATCATGTGTTCGGCGTCTTCAACCGTGATGCCGACGACATGGTCGATCTTCTCGCCGGCTTTGTAGTCGCCGAAGCGATGCGGGCTGCCGGCCAGCACATCGTCATAGGCCGCGGCGTTAACCGATGGGCAGGCGGCGCCGAGCAGGGCGACGTCGACGCTCTTGGGCAACTCGGGCACTTTCTCTTCCGGCGCGTCGGCCTTTTCGTTGCGCTTTCGCACCATCACCCAGCGCGCATAATCCAGCACGGTCTCGCCGTGCTGATTGAAGCCGCGCGAGCGCACATAGACGATGCCGGTTTTTTTGTTGGAGTTCTCCTTGAGCCCGATCACTTCCGACACCGCGTTGAGCGTATCGCCGGGATAGACGGCCTTGAGGAAGCGGCAATCGGCGTAACCGAGATTGGCGACGGCATTGAGCGA
>JANMSZ010000417.1:0-6090 GCA_031389925.1 Hyphomicrobiales bacterium
GCGCGAGCCGGATTTTCGCGCTTTTGATGTCTTTCAGCTTGAACGGCTTCTGCTCCAGCACATCGAACAGCGCTGTGTTCATGCCCTGGATCGACGACGCCGACGGCCACAGCCGCAGCGCGATCTGATCGAGCTCCCAGCCCTTGCCGAGATCCTTGGTCACTTCCTCCGGCTTGCCGCCGTTGGAGAACGTATTGAACAGACCGCCATCCTTGTGCGTCAGGAATTCGCGGGTGGCGAGGAAATCCTGCTCGGCGAGCAGCGCCGCCATCAGGCCCGACAGCGCGCCGCGACACTGATGGAATTTCACCGTCGGCGTACCCCAGGCGGCGAAGGTGCCGCCCGCCTGACTGCCCGCGAGGCCGAAGGCCCGCGCCATGGCTTCCGGCGACAGACCGATGAGACGGCCGGCAGCGGCGGCAGCGCCGAACGGACCGAACACGCCGGGACCGTGATAGCCGCGCGCACGAAACGCCGGGTAGTCGGAAGCAACACCAACACGCGTGGTGACTTCGAAACCAGCCGCGAGAGCAACGAGCAGATCGCGGCCCGAGAGATTATCGCGCTCGGCAATGAGAAGCGCCGGCGGCACAACTTCGGGCGTGACATGCGTCAAGGTAGAGCGATGAATGTCGCACATCGTCACGGCGGTGATGAGATAGCCGTTGAGCATCGTGGCGCCGGCCAGCGACAGCTTATCGCCGCCAATCACCGAACTCTCGGACGACGCCGCGATGGCGCCGGCAAAGCGCGATACCTGTCCGGTTTCTTCGCCGGCGTGTCCGGCGAGCGCGCAAGCGAGCGTATCGAGCAACACGTCTTTGCATTGCTGGCGCACCGGCGCCGAAATGTCGTCGTAGCTCAGCGTCGCTGCAAAACGGGCGAGTTGTTCGGTTGGAGATTCGCTCATCGTGTCCTCCGCACTAAAGTCTCGTTGCCTGGGCTGTCCACGCTGTGGACGCCGCCGGTCTTTGCGTGGCGGCAGAATATCGCATCGTCCGCCTCGCCGCTTTCGTCTCACACTATTATGTGGCGTTTTACATTGTGGCAATATCAAAATAGGATCGCGGCGCTTTCGCTGAGCCAGACTGTAACGATTCAAGAATTTCACGTGAGGAAATCAGCATGCTTGCGAACGAGATCAAGAACTGGAAAACCTTCATCGAGGCCAAAGACCTCAAGGCGCAGTAACAGCGCCGCTTCCAGCTTCTCCTCTCCTCCATCGACACTTTTGCGAAGGCATTTCCTATGACCGCAGGCCCGTGGATCAATCACTTCGGCGAAAACTTTCTCTGGTCGAACGCAATCCTGATCCTCAAGGGTATGGCGCCATATGGCGTCGTGTCGCTCGAGGAAATGGATCGCGTCGCCGAGAAGTTGCGCCCGCGCTGGGCCGAAGCCGACCGCGGCAAGGCCTGGTTCGAGGAATGGCGCGCAATGGGCGACCAGATCGAGAAGTGCGGCGACGACGCGCTGGCCAAGGGCCACAAGATCACCGCCGGCGACTATTACCTGCGTTCCGGCATCTATCACTACAACGCCGAGCGCTTCATCCAGCCCGGGCCGGAGAAGAAGGCGCAGTGCGCGCATGCCTATAAAGTCTGGCATCAGGGCATCAAGCTGCGCCAACCGAACGTGGAATTCATCGAGGTGCCATATGAGGGCACCTCCTTGCCCGCGCTGTTCATGAAGGCGCCCGGCGACGGCCCGAAGCCGACGGTCGTCGTGGTCAACGGCATGGATAACGCCAAGGAGATGAGCATCTTCTTCTGCGGCCTGGAATTCGCGCGCCGCGGCTACAACACGCTCTGCCTCGACGGCCCGGGCATGGGCGAGATGCGGCGCATGCGCGACATGCCGAGCCGCTTCGATTACGAAGTGCCGGGCACCGCCGCGTTCGACTATCTCGCCACCCGCAAGGACGTCGACGCCAAGCGCGTCGCGATCATGGGCTACAGCTTTGGCGGCTATTACTCGTCGCGCATCGCCGCCTTCGAGAAGCGCTACGCCGCCTGTATCGCGCTGTCGGCGCTGCACTGGGACCTCGCCGCCTGGCAGCAGAAGATCAAGGACGCCAACAAGGACAAGCCGGGCTCGGTGGCGCAATCGAACTTCCAGTGGCGCTGGGTGGCCGGCGCGGACGACGAAGACGGCGGCATCGAGATCGCCAAGAAGTTCTCGCTCAAGGACGTGGCGAAGAACATCACCTGCCCGTTTTTGGTGACGCATGCCGGCAACGATCGCGTGGTGCCGGTCGACAACGCGCAGAAGCTCTATGACGCGGTCGGTTCGCAGAACAAGACCATCAAGATCTTCACCACCGAAGAAGGTGGCGCCGAGCACGCCCATGTCGACAACCGGCAGATCGGCATCGACTTCGCCGCCGATTGGCTGTCGGATAATATGCGCTAAATTTTAGCTCGTCGCTCCAGAGCGCAAGCTTTCGAACTCACGGCAATCGCGTGCGGTGCTCCAACTCTTTGGCGAGCGTAGCGCGAACATGTTCCGGAAGATCGATGGCTGTCAGCTTCCAGGTCCATTGCAGCAGCTGTAGCCGCAATCGAAACTGGTCCGTTGGCGCGGCCTTGGTGGGTAGACTGATATAAAAATTGCCGATGCCATACTCGGCATTTGCAAATGCCTGCCAGGCGGAGTCGATCGTATCGCCGCCCAACGGTCGCGAGCCACCCGGCAGATCAGCCGCCGCCACTCCCGCGCCCGAGAGAAGATCGAGCATGGCTTCAGGATTCATAAGATCGGCCAATAGAGGTTCCGCGAGCGAAAACCCCACACCGGTTACGAGAGCCGCACCTGACGGCCCAAGCTGTGCATCCTTGCCGGTAATCTTTAGATAGGTTGAAATAACCTGCCCGCCGAGAGAGGCTCGCACTCTCCTGAAATCAATTCGCTCCGACAGCGCCGACGCATTTCTGGATTCTATGACAGAATTCAGCCGTGCGAGGCCGACGAAAGGGGCGACTAAAAACCAGCCCAAAGCCAGAAAAAGACAAAAACCCAAAACGGTCTTATTCATTGCGTATTTAGGCAGCGGTTCTGTTCATGGCGCTGTTTAGGCAGACAAATCCGGCATTATAATGATGCCAGCCGTTGGAAGATTATTTGGCCAAGGCCTTCGGTTGACTTAACCCGCTTATTTGTCGAAATGATTGAAAATAACCGCTCGTTCGCGAGGAGATATACGTCTTGACCGAGAAATTTCCCGCCCGCCCCTATGGCACCGCGGAAGATTACTTTCACGCCTATAGCGACAATATTGCTCAAGCATGGCGCAGCGTAGACCAATCGGCGATCGCGCGCGGCGCGAAACTGCTGGCCGACTGCCTGGCGCGTGACGGCATCATTTATGCTTGCGGCAATGGCGGCTCGGCGGCAATTTCCAACCACCTGCTGTGCGACTTTCAAAAAGGCATCCAGACCAACACGTCGATCAAACCTCGTGTCGTCAGTCTGGCGCATCTCGAGATCATCACCGCCATCGCCAATGACATTTCTTACGAAGACGTCTTCGTCTATCAATTGAAGACGATGGCGCGGCCCGGCGACGTTCTCATGACCATAAGCTCGTCCGGAAATTCCGAGAACATCGTACGCGCCGCCGACTGGGCGAAGAAAAACAACATCCCGACAATTTCATTGGTTGGATTTTCAGGCGGGCGATCCGCCGCGATTGCCGACGTGGCGGTCCATGTCGACGCGCAAAATTACGGCGTCGTCGAGGACGTCCATCAGTCGATCATGCATCTTTTCTCGCAATATCTGCGGCAGGCCAGCATGACCCCTGAAGACATCAAGAAATTCAAGTTCTAGTGTGATGTTTCCATGAGCGGAGACGTCAGAATCGGAATGATCGGTGCGGGCATGGTTGGCCAGCTCGCTCACCTTGCCAATTTCGTCCGGACCCCCGGTTGTCGCGTGACGGCGCTTGCCGAATTACGGCCGGGCCTCGGCAAGGCAGCAATCGAAAAATTCGGCGTGCCCCAACTTTTCGATTCGCACATTGAGATGCTCGCGGCCGATGTCATCGACGCGGCCGTCGTTGTGACGCGCCGGCCCGCCACCGGCCCAGTCGTGCTGGATGTGCTCAACGCTGGAAAGCACGTTCTCTCCGAAAAGCCGATGGCTCATACGAGCGAACAGGCGGCACGACTCGTGCAAGCCGCAGCCAACAAGAAGCTCGTTTATTCAATCGGCTTTATGAAACGACACGACGAAGGCACCGCAGCCGCCAAAAAGCTTTTCGATGAACTTGTCGCGTCCAACGATCTCGGCCGCGTCATTCTGATGCGCGGCTGGTGTTTCTGCGGCGAGTTCAACGTACGCGCTGACGGCTTCGTCATGACCGACGAAAACCGGCCCGATGGATTGGATCTGTGGCCCTCTTCCCCCGACTGGCTGCCGAAACAATATGCCGAGGACTACGCCTGGTTCCTCAACGTGTTCGTGCACGACCTGAATATTCTGCGGTACTTCGCGGGCCAGCAGCTCAACGTCCGTAGCGTCGACCTCAGCCGCCGCAATGGCCGCGTCGCACTTTTGGACTCGGGCTCTTACCCCGTCGTCCTGGAAATGGGCGAGCAGGCGGGCACCGACTGGAATGAAGGCCTCGAAATTCAATTCGAGCGCGGCCGGCTGACAATTCAGTTTCCATCGCCGCTGCTTGAGAATAAGTCCGCGGCTGTTACACTGGTGCGTGGCAACAAGACGACCACGATCCCCACCGGATCGAGCTGGTCGTTTCGTCGTCAAGCGGAGGCGTTTGTTTCCGACATCGCCGCCAAACGACAACCTATTGCCAGCGGCGAGGATTCGATTGCCGATCTCGCGCTTGTCGAACAGGTATGGCGCGTAAACCTAGGGATTAATTGAAGCCGCAATCGCGCGAGCTGCAGGGGGAACGATGAAGTCTGTTTTCTACCATCGCGATAATTGCCGGCTGTGCCAGTCGAAAGCCGTCGAGATCGTCGTGCCGCTGGCACCGATCCCGGTTGCGACGCCGAATATCGGCATGGCGGCCAAGGGCGCCGAAGGCAAAGGACTCGACACCGCGCTGGTGCCGCTCGACCTTTATCTGTGCCGCGACTGCGGGCACCTACAATTGCTCGACATCATCGACCCCGAGGTGCAGTACACCCATTTCGCCTATACGACCTCGATCACGCTCGGACTGACCGAGCATTTCAGCCGTTTGGCCGATACGGTGATCGAACGCGCCAGGCTCAAGCCTGGCGCGTTCATCGTAGAAGTCGGCAGCAATGACGGCACGCTGCTGCGCTTCTTCAAGGATCGCGGCATGCGCGTTCTCGGCATCGATCCGGCGCGCGCCACCGCCTTAAAGGCCACAGCCGAAGGCATCGAGACGCTGGCCACGTTCTTCACCACCAAACTCGCCGATGAAATCCGCGCCAAGCATGGCCCGGCCGCGGTCATCATCAGCAATAACACCTACGCCAACCTCGACGATCTCCAAGACCCGACGAAGGGTATCAAGCGTCTACTTGCCGATGACGGCCTGTTCGTGTTCGAAACCCAACACGGCGCCGACGTCATCAATCGCATGTTGATCGACACGATCTATCATGAGCATCAGTCCTACTTCCTGCTCGGACCGATGGTGCCGTTCTTCCAGCGTCACGGCATGGAGCTGTTCGCGTCCGAGCACCTCACCCAAAAAGGCGGTTCGATCCGCGGCTATGTCCAGCTCACCGGCGGCCCGTACAAGAAGGACGGTTCGCTCGACAAGATGATCGCGGAAGAGACAGCGGCCGATTTGAAGAAACCGACGACTTACCGCAGTTTTGTCGACCGGCTGACCCGGATGCGCACCGACCTGTCAAACGCGATCGCAACTGAGGTGAAGGCCGGCAAGCGCATTGCCGGCTTCGGCGCTTCGGTCGGCACCGTGACGCTAATCAACCAGTTCGGCTTGGGACATTCTTTGGAGATGGTGTTCGACGACAAACCACTGGCGGACACGCTGCTCGGACCTGGCTACAAAATTCCGGTGATGCCGTCCGCCGCGATGTATGACAAGCGTCCCGACATCGTCGTCATTCTGGCCTGGCGTTATGC
>JANMSZ010000467.1:0-13360 GCA_031389925.1 Hyphomicrobiales bacterium
TCAAGGTGCTGTTCACCTCCGGCTATACGGAGAACGCGATCGTGCACCATGGCCGGCTCGATCCCGGCGTCCTTCTGCTGACCAAGCCTTACAGAACGGCCGATCTCGCCCGCATGCTGCGTCAGGCGCTGGCCGCTCCGACCTAGCGCGCCAGGTCGGCGCGTTCGGCGTCGAGCATGAAATCGCGCCGGATCGGCACGGCGTCGCGGGTTTTCGACAGCAGCATCTGCATGACCATGTGCGAGCCGTGCAGGAATTCCAGCTCCACGGCGGCCAGATAGAACTCCCACATCCGGCAGAACCGCTCGTCCATGATCTGCACGGCCTTGTCGCGGTTCTGCGCGAAGCGCCGCCGCCAATGGCCGATGGTGTAATAATAATGCAGCCGCAGAAATTCGGTGTCGGCGTTCCACAGGCCGTTGCGCTCCACGGCGGCGGACACTTCCGATAGCGCCGGTGAATAGCCGCCGGGAAAAATGTATTTGCGGATGAACGGGCCGGTGGTGCCGGGCGGCGACATGCGGCCGATGCAATGGATGAAGGCGTAGCCGTCGTCCTTCAGCAGGCTGCGAATTTTGCCGAAATATTCGTCGAAATGTCCGATGCCGACATGCTCCATCATGCCGACCGAAACGACGCGATCGAACTGCCCTTCGACGTTGCGGTAATCGGCCTCGCGGAATTCGACGAGATTGGAAACGCCCGCCGCTGCGGCGTTGTCGCGCGACACTTTGAGCTGCTCCGGCGACACGTTGATCGCCACGACGCGCGCGCCGGTCTGCTGGGCGATATGGATGGCGAAGCCGCCCCAGCCGGAGCCGATCTCGATCACGCTCATGCCGGGCTTGAGCGCCAATTTGGACGTGGCGTGAATGAGCTTGTAGGTCTGCGCCTGCTCGAGGGTGTCGTGCTCAGGATCGCGAAAATAGGCGCAGGAATATTGCATCTTGTCGTCGAGGAAGAGCCGGTATAGTTCGGTCGGCACGTCGTAGTGATGCCGGGCGTTTTTCGCGGCGGTGCCGACGGGATTGGACTGATGCCAGTGCCGCAACGCGCGCCACACGCGGCGCAGCAGTTTTTGCGAGCTGTGCGCGCCCAGGCCGGCGCGGTTCACGGAAAACAGCATCAGCATGTCGTGGATGCTCGCGCCGTTCTCGAAGGTGAGCCCGCCGTCCATGTAGGCTTCGCCGGCGTTTAATTCCGGATTCAGGAACAGTCCGGTTTCGAGGCCCGGCCGATTGAGGCGCGCGGTCACGTCGGGCCCCGGCGCTCGGCCGCCGAACACATGAAGTGTGCCGGCCGCATCATAGAGACGGAGCGTGCCGTTCCTGATGAACTTATTGAGCAGCCCCGAAAGAAGTCGCACTTGTGTCCCCGGCAAGTAAAGCGGCCACACGGCTACGTTGTCCAGGATAATTGGTTCCCAGAGGCTTGCCGAACAAAGTCTCGTGAACGATGGAGCGGTGGCTCAATGAAGTGTCGGCGGCGCGTCGCCGACCAGGCGCAATTCGATGGTTCCGATCAGATCGGCCCGCATGGCCTCGGCGGCGGCTCGGTCGGTTTCGGTCTGCTCCCAGGTGGTGGCGTTCGAGCCGAGCAGCACGCAGCCGCCGAGCACGGCCGACACCGCGGCGACGAAGGCGGTCGGGCCGAACGGCACGATCCACAGCAGAAACAGCACGAACCATGCCATGCCGCCGGCGATCGCAATTTTCGCGGCGTAGGAAATCTTGCGGCAGCGCTCGATCGACGCCGTCAGCGTCTCGATGCGCTCTTCGAGGTCGGCGATCTGGCTTGAGGCGCTGGCTTCAACCATGGGGATGAGTTCGTCCGATAGGTCCGGGTTCAATTGCAGCGCGCTTATCGCGAATCAACGGCAATCCGTCAGCAACAACTATTGCGTGCATAGGGCCGGCGTGGGATAATTTCGGCCTCGCATGGGAGGGTAGCGATGCCGATCGCCAGAGAGGGTTGGGAATTGCTGGTCACGCGGCAATCGGAGCAACAGCGTAACGGTAGAACGCGTACCGTCGGGCGCTACCAGGTGTTTCACGACGGCATCCCGCAAGCTGCTTCCGATTTGTCGGGCATGACCGCTGAATCGCATGGCCCCGGCAAGAACAGGCCGATCAATAACGGACACAGAATCGAACCGGGGCGCTACCCGCTGTTCACTCAGGGCGGCGAAGATTACGTCACCATAGGGTACCGGGACTCGCAGGATCATGACGATACTCCGCGGCCGGGCGTCGAACTTAAGTCCACCGGCGAGCGGACCGAGATACTATTTCACCCCGGCATCGGCTTTCTTGCCGCCGTCGGCTGCATCAATCTCTGCACGTCGTTGCCGGACGCAGACGAGGACATCACTTATTCGTCCAGCCGCCGCCGCGTGATCTCCGTGATCGACAATATGCGGGAGTTCTGCGGCGAAGGCTTTCCGGATTCCAATGGACACAGAATCCCTAAAGCCTTCGTGGTGATCGACGGCGAGCCCTAGTCGGCCTTCTTGTTCTTGAAATAAGGCTCGACCGTGCCGGTGAGCTTGATGGTCAGCGGATTGCCGTAGCGGTCCTTGGCATTGCCGGCGGCGACACGGACCCAATTTTCGCTGACGCAATATTCCTCGACATTGGTCTTCTCGACGCCCTTGAAGCGGATGCCGACGTCGCGCTGTAGCGCCTCGGCATTGAAATAGGGGCTGCGCGGGTCGTTGCACAAGCGGTCGGGCGGGGCGTCGTTTTCGGGCTCTGTCATGGCGGCCTTTTCTCACGGCGACGGGGCGATGACAACAGCGGTCCCGGCCGTGCTATCGGTGATGCTCAATGGCTGAATCTCTCAAAGATATCATCGTTGTCGGGCAGGGCGCGGCAGGCCTTGCGGCGGCTTTGGCGGCGGCGCAGGCCGGGCGCGGGGTCCGCGTCACGCTGATCGACAAGGCCGCCGAGGACGAGGCCGGCGGCAATACGCGCTGGTCGCCGTCATACATGCGGATGGCGTCGGTCGATCGTGTCGAGCCGAGCTTCGTCCACGACATGCTGGCGGCGACGCAATACCACGGCGATGAGACCTATTTCGCGACCCTCGCGCATCACGCGCCGGCGACTTGCCAATGGATCGCGGCGCAAGGCGTCGCGTTCATCCAGCCGACTTACTATCTGGCGAAGGGCCCGCCGCGCATTCAGCCGCTCGGCGGCGGTCCGGCGGTCATCAAGCAGCTTGTCGCCGCCGCGAAGGCAGCCGGCGTCGTGTTCCGTTACAATTGCGCGGCGTTGTCGATCGCCAGCAATAATGGCCGCATCATCGGCCTCGATGTTGCGCATGCCGATGCGCAGGAAACCTTGCCCGCGGACGCTGTTATTCTCTGCAGCGGCGGGTTCGAAGGCGACGCCGCCAAGATGCGCGAGCATTTCGGCGACGGCGGCGACACCATGCGCCAGATCTCGCCGGGCGGAAAATTCAACACCGGCGACGGCATCAAAATGGCGATGGCGCTGGGCGCCGGCGGCTCGGGCGATTGGAACGGCATGCACGCCGAGCCGGTCGACGCGCGCGCAAAAAATTCCGCGCCGGTGGTACTGGTCTATCCTTACGGCATCGTGGTCGACAAAAATGGGCGGCGGTTTTTCGACGAAGGCGGCGGCCTGGTGCACGAGACCTGGGAATGGTTCGCGCGCGACATGCAGTTCAAAGTGCCCGGCCGCATCGCCTTTGCGATCCTCGACAGCCGGCTGCTGACGATCGAGGGCTATGAGCGCGCCATCCGCTCCGAAGTGCCGCCGGCGCGTGCCGACACGCTTGCCGAACTCGCGAACATCATCGGCATCGATGCCGACGGCCTCGCCGCCACGGTCGCGGCCTATAACGCGGCCTGCACCGGAGATCCGGCGAAATTCGACGCCACGCGCTGCGACGGGCTTGGCGCCAGTGCCACGCTGACGCCGCCGAAATCGAACTGGGCCCGCGCCATTTCCGATCCGCCGTTCTTGGCCTATCCGCTGGTCGGCGCCGTGGCCTACACCTTCGGCGGCCTCGCGACCGATGACCGCGCCCGCGTGCTGCGTGACGGTGCGGCCATCTCCGGCCTTTATGCCGCCGGCGAGATCACCGGGCATTTCTATGCCACCGCGCCCAACGCCGTGTCGGTGCTGCGGGCTTTTGTGTTCGGGCGAATCGCCGGGCTGGAAGCGGTGTCGTTTCTCCGTGCGCCGTAAGGCGAATTGAGCCCGCCCCGATGCCGCCGCTTTTCCCGGTAGAGATTGCTAAACGCTTTTGGGTTTAACTCTCAGGCTGCAACAGATAGCGAGCAAAGCCATGAAATTGACGCCGCGCTTCTTGTGTCATGCCTTTAGTCTCTGCGTTCTGGCCGGCGCCGCAACCGGCGCTTTCGCCAAACCGGCTTACGTGCCGACCACCCTCAACCTGCGCGCTGCGCCCGGCACCAGCAGCGAGATCGTTGCGAAAATCCCCAGCGGCAGCCTGATCGATGCGGACAACTGCACCGAGGGTTGGTGCTCGGTCACCTGGCAGGGCAAGAGTGGCTTCGCCAAGGAAACCGGGCTCGACATGAGCGGCCGCGTGCCGCAGCGCTCCGGATCGCAATACTCGGGCACGCAACGCCGGGTCTATACGGCGCAGCCCGATCAGGCCGACGTTTATTCCGATCGGGCCGACGTTTATGAGGACGGTCCGGACTACGTCGAAGGACCGCCGCCGGTCTATTACGGGCCGCGGCCTTACGGCTACGTTCCCTATTACTACCGCGGCTGGGGCTGGCGGCACCGCTGGTAGTTTATTTGCCGGGATTGTCCGTGGCCAGCATCGCGAAGCCGAGCAGGCAGCCGATATAGGTCAGGATGCCGGCGGGGATGGCGATGTAGAGCGAGACGCCGAGCCCTTGTTGCAGCCCGAACAACACCGCGGCGCCGATCACCACCGCGAGACTCCGGTACAGCCGGGCTTTGTTCATGTGCGGCTAACGCTTGGTCTTGCTGTCGCTGCTGCCGCGCATGTTCGACCACGGGTCGTCGGCAGCGGGCTTTGCCGCGGTGGTGCCGCCACTGCTCCGGGTTCGCTGCAGCGTCGACTTGTATTGCTGGTCGATCGAGTCGGCCTCGCGCTGTCTTTGTTTTTCCTCGATCTGCATCGGGGTCGGATCGGCAGCCTTCTGTGCAAAAGCAGGGCCGGCAAGGCATCCCGCCAGCACCGCGCCGACAATCATCGTTCTCATCACGGCCATGACATCACCCGGTTTTCGGCAAGGCTTAAGGATAGCATGCCGCCAAAAGCGGCTCAATCGGCACTATTTTGCCAATAGAGCCCGCGATATTGATATAATTGAGGCCACGCGATAGGCCATTAAATTCAAGCCTTGCCGGGCAGCGAAAGGTTTAAGGAATGTCACTGGCTCAAGATAACAGCCCGCGCCCGCGCTCGAGCCTGTTGCGCCACGATTGGACCCGCGAGGAGGTCAGGGCGCTGTTCGCGCTGCCGTTCCCGGAACTGATGTTCCGCGCCGCCGAGATCCACCGCCAGAATTTCGATCCGACCGAGGTGCAGATTTCGACCTTGCTGTCGATCAAGACCGGCGGTTGCCCGGAAGACTGCGCCTACTGCCCGCAGGCGGCGCAGTACGACACCGGCGTCAAGGCCGAGAAGCTGATGGCGGTCGACGCCGTATTGGCCGAAGCGGCTGCTGCCAAGGCCGGCGGGGCTTCGCGTTTCTGCATGGGCGCGACCTGGCGTTCGCCGAAGGATCGCGATCTCGACAAGGTCTGCGCCATGGTCGAAGGCGTCAAGGCGATGGGTCTGGAGACCTGCGTCACGCTCGGCATGCTCGAAGCGGCCCAGGCGCAACGGCTGAAAGAGTCCGGCCTCGACTATTACAACCACAACCTCGACACCTCGCCCGAGTATTACAGCGAGATCATCACGACGCGCACGTATCAGGATCGTCTCGACACGCTCGACAACGTGCGCGCCGCCGGCATCAATGTCTGCTGCGGCGGCATTGTCGGCATGGGCGAGGGGCCGGAAGATCGCGTCGGCATGATCGCGACGCTGGCCGGCCTGCCGGTGCATCCGGAAAGCGTGCCGATCAACATGCTGGTGCAGGTCGAAGGCACGCCGCTGTCGGTTGCCGGCAAACTGGATCATCTCGATTTCGTGCGCACCATCGCGGTGGCGCGCATCACGATGCCGGCCTCGGTGGTGCGGCTCTCGGCCGGCCGCGAGGACATGAGCGAAGAGACGCAAGCTTTGTGTTTTCTCGCCGGCGCCAACTCGATCTTCTACGGGCCGAAGCTGCTGACCACGCCCAATCCGGGTCGAGACAAAGATATGGCGCTCTTGGACAATCTCGGCATGCGGCCGATGGAGTAACTTCCTGTAGGGTGGGCAAAGGCGCGTAGCGCCGTGCCCACGCGTTATTCTCCAAACGACCCCGACATTTCGCGGAGGTCGCCACCCCAATCCTCAGTCAGATCACCGCGCTTAACGTAGTTGTGGAAGCTACTATGCGGCCAATCGCGGACGCGTGGTGTTAGTCCATGCTTGACTGGATTGTAGTGAATGTAGTCGATGTGACGGGCGAGATCTGCGTCATCTCGTATGGCATGCTCCCAATAGCGACGCTGCCAAATTCCTTTTTCTCGCTTAAGAATCTTGCTTTCGCTGCGCGGAGCGGCAGGCAGCCCGCGAGAGAAATTGGTCTTAATCAGTCTCCAACGAGACGCATAATCAGCATCATTCGGCGGCAAGGACCAGATCGCATGCAAATGATCAGGCAAGATGCAAATTGCGATGGTTTTGAAAGGGGCGAACTCTCGGGCTTCTTGGTAGGCCTTGCGTAGCCGGTCAACCTCCCTGACGAGTAAATCGCTTGCGCGATCGGCAAGCGTCAGGGTGAAGAAGAATGTGCCGCCTTCGAGTTTTACTCGCCGATATCGCGACATGACGATCTTATTATAACGAGTAGTGCGTGGGCACGGCGCTACGCGCCTTTGCCCACCCTACATATCACCCCAGCGTAAAGGCCTCGTGCACGGCGCTCTGAATGTCGCCGCCCATCACAGGCCCGCCGCCGGCGACGTGAATGTAATCGCCGATCGCCACCGCGCCGAGCCCGTGCCGCGGCGTGGTCATCGGCGCATAGCTCATCCAGCTGTCGGCCTTGAGGTCGTAAGCCTCGTTCTGGCCGTAGACACGGTTGGTGCCTTCGCCGCCCATGATGAAAATCTTGTCGCGATAGAGCACGGCGCCGTGACCGGAACGCGCGGTCGGCAGCGGCGTGCGCGCATACCACTTGTCTTCTTTGACGTCGTAAGCGTGGTGCAGGTTGGAGTTGGTGTGGAAGCTGTCGACGCGCCCGCCAATCACGTGGATGCGGCCGTCGGCGACCAGCGTGCCGGTGTGGTCGCGTGCGGTCGGCATCGGCCGCCGCGTGCTCCAGGTGTCGGCTTTCGGGTCATAGACATAATGCCAATCGACGGATTTTTTCTCCGCCGTGGTGTCGCCGATCGCGCCCCCGATCGCGTGCACCAGCCCGTCGATGGCGGCGCAACCGATGGCGGCAAAGGCGCGGGGCAGCGGCGCGATGGCGCGCCATTCCTTGCCGTCGAACACGAAGCATAGATTATCGGGCTTGCGGTTCTGCTCGATGTGACCGCCGATGGCGTAGAGCTTGCCGTCCAGCACCACGACACCGACATGGTTGGCGCCGCGCGGCAGCACCGGCGCGTTCAGCCACTTGTTGGCGGCTTGATCGTAGGAATGATGGTAGTTGCGGTCGACGCGCTGCTCGCCATAGCCGCCGACGATGTGCATTTTGTCGCCCAGCGTGGTCGCCCAGGCCATTTCGCTGCGCGGCAGCGGCAAGGGGGCGCGCGCGACCCAGCGGCCGGGATTGGCGGCCTTCGGCGCCGGCGAATCGAATACGTGCTGCATCGCCACGATGTTTTGCGGGGCATTGGTGAGCTTGGGATCGCGTAGTGAGGAATAAAGCGGATCATGGCCGGCATGTTGCGCGATAGCGGGACCGGCGAGCGTGAGCGCAAAACCGGTGGCAAAGCCGCGACGTGTGATCATGATGTTGTCCTCAGGTAAGACTCCGCACGATGGCGAAACCGGCGAACAGCCCGGCGATCGACAACGCCACCGACGCTACGACATATAGCGCCGCCGCTCCGACTTCGCCGCGCTCGTACAGCAGCGCCGCATCGAGCGAGAACGCCGAGAACGTCGTGTAGCCGCCGAGAATGCCGGTGGTGAAGAACAGCCGCCAATGTTGCGACGCGTCCCCCTTGAAAGCGAAATAAGCGGCGACCAGCCCCATGATGAATGAGCCGGTGATGTTGATCGTCAGCGTGCTGTAGGGAAACGCGGTGCCCAACGCGCGGGCACTGCCGAGGTTGATGCCGTGGCGCAATGCCGCGCCGATGCCGCCGCCCAGAAAAACAATCAAATACCCCATATTTCGCAACCTATTGGCGGCCCTGCGGGGGGTCAACCGTCATCATAGACCTGGTTGCTTGACTCTGGCACGGTGTCTCGGTAGGGGAGAGTGAACGTTCATTCTCATTTGCTGCATTGCCATATCCGAGGGGCGACATGAGCCAATCCACCGCGCCAACGCAGGCCGGGCCAACCCCGGCCGCCCAAAGGCAGTCCGACCGCCGCACCGAAATCCTCGATGCCGCCGAGCGCTGCTTTGCCCGCGCCGGTTTCCATCGCGCCTCGATGCAGGACATCTGCGGCGAAGCCGCGATGAGTCCCGGCAACCTCTACCGCTACTTCCCGTCCAAGGAAGCGCTGATCGCCGGCATTTGCGAACGCAACCGGACCGAGGCAGTGGCGAGCTTCGCGATGGTCGACTCCGCGCCCGACTTCTTCGAGGGGCTCGCCGGTCTTGCGCGCCATCATCTTGTCGACCGCACCGACGCCGAGGTCGGCCTCTGTGCTGAGATCATGGCCGAGAGCCGGCGTCATCCCGACATTGCCAAGCTCTATCAAGGCATCGAGCGCGACATCAAGGAGCGCATCGCCGCCATGCTGCGCAATGCCGCCGAACGCGGTGAAATCCGCAGCGACCTCGATGTCGACGCGGCCGCCACCGTGCTGATGGTGCTTGGCGACGGCATGTCATGGCGCCGTTCCGTCGATCCGGCGTTCGACGCCGAAAGCGCGCTGCCGCTGATCCTGCAAATGGTCCGCTGCCTGCTCGCGAAAAAAGACAATCGTGCCGGAAATTCCGCGGAGTCGTCGCTATGAAAGCCGCCCGTCTGACCGCCATCGGCATGGTTGCCGCGGCGACGCTGTGGATCGCCTCCGGTCATCTGATGCCGCACGACAGCGCCCAGGGCGAGGCCGCGGTCCGCGCTCCCGAAGCCAAGGAACAGCCGCTGTTTCGCGTCGCCGTCGCGCCCGCGAAGGTCGAGCCGCATAGCCCGACGCTGACTTTGTCCGGCCGCACCGAAGCCGACCGCAAAGTCTCGGTCACGGCGCGCACTGGCGGCATGCTCACCGAACTGCGCATCAAGCGCGGCCAACAAGTCCAACAGGGCGAAACTCTCGCCGTGTTGTCTGATGATGCACGTCTAGCACAGGTGGCGCAGGCGGAAGCCTTGGTCGATCAGCGCAAGGCCGAACTTGAGGCCAAGCGGACGCTGATCACGAGCGGCGCACTGCCGAAGCTCGATCTGGTGAACCTGGAATCGATGTACAAATCAGCCGAGGCCGCACTCGGCTCTGCGCGCGCCGAACTGGAGCGCAGCATCGTGCGCGCGCCCTGGGCCGGCGTCATCACCGACGTGCCGGCGGAAGTCGGCGGCGCGGCCTTTTCGATGGCCGGCAAGGAGATCGCGACGCTGGTCGCGCTCGATCCGATGCTCGCGGTGGTCGAGGTGTCGGAGCGCAAGCTCGCCGGCGTCAAGATCGGCGAACCCGCCGAGGTCCGGCTGGTCACCGACCAGACTGTCAAAGGCCGCGTACGCTACGTTTCGAAGTCGGCGAGCGCGACGACGCGCACCTATCGCGTCGAAGTCGAGATGGCCAATGCTGACGGTGCTATTCCGGACGGCATCACCGCCGAGGTCATCGTCACGTTGAAGGCCGTGCCCGCGACCAAGGTGGCGCGCTCGGCGCTGACCATCTCCTCGGCCGGCGATATCGGCGTCCGCATCGTCGATGGCCAAGACAAGGTGCAGTTCGTGCCGGTACGCATTATCGAAGATCAGCAGGATATGATGTGGTTGTCCGGCATCTCGGATGGCGCGCGCATCATCCTGCGCGGCCAGGACTTCGTGCGCGAAGGCCAGAAGGTCGCAACCATCGACGCCGTCGCCGAACGGGCTGAGAAATAGGCGCATGATCCCGAAAAGTGGGTACCGGTTTTCGGACAAGATCATGCGCAATAGGAAAAACTAATGTCCGGCCTCATCAACTACGCGATCTCGCATGCGCGCCTGACGCTGGCGACTTTGGCATTTCTGCTGGTCGCCGGTTTCATCGCCTACAAGACGATTCCCAAAGAGGCCGAGCCTGACGTCAAGGTGCCGATCATCTATGTGCAGATGACGCAGCGCGGCATCAGTCCTGAGGATGCGGAACGCCTGCTGCTGCGTCCGGTCGAGACGCAATTGAAGTCGGTGTCGAACGTTAAGGAAATGCGTTCGACCGGATACGAAGGCGGCGGCTATGTGCTGCTCGAATTCGAAGCGGGTTTCAATTCGGACTCCGCGCTCGCCGACGTTCGCGCCAAGGTCGATCAGGCCAAGCGCGATCTGCCGAAAGACGCCGACGAACCGTCGGTGCAGGAGGTCAATCTCTCGCTCTACCCGGTGCTGGTGGTGACGCTCGCCGGCGAGGTGCCGGAACGGACGCTGCTGCGCATCGCGCGCAACACGAAGAACTCCATCGAGCAGTTGCCGGGGGTGCTGAAAGCCGAATTGCGCGGCGCGCGCGATGAAGCGGTCGAGGTGACCGCCGAGCCGATGCTGATGAAAAGCTACGGTATTTCGATCGATCAGTTGATCTCGATCACGCAATCTTCCAACAGCCTGATCGCGGCCGGTGCCTTGGAAGGCGCCAGCGGCCGCTTCGCCGTCAAGGTGCCTGGCCTGATCGAGCGTCCGGAGGACATGCTGAAAATTCCCGTGGTGTCGACCGCGGGCGCCACCATAGCCTTGGGCGACATCGCCACCGTGCGGCCGACCTTCAAGGACGCGACCTCGATCACGCGCGTCAACGGCCAGTCGGCAATGGCGATCGAAGTGTCGAAGCGCACGGGCACCAATCTGATCGAAACCGTCGATAACGTGAAGAAGCTGATCGGCACGCTGGAAAAGACCTGGCCCGAAGGCGTCAAGGTCGGCTTCACGCAGGACAAATCAAAGACGATCCGTCAGATGTTGGCTGATCTGCAGAATTCAGTCGCCACCGGCGTGCTGCTGGTGACGGTGATCATCCTGTTCGCGCTGGGCGCGCGCGCTTCGCTGTTCATCGGCATCGCCATCCCGGCGTCGTTTCTGGCCGGCGTGCTGGGGCTGCAGCTTGCCGGTCTGACGGTGAATATCGTGGTGCTGTTCTCGCTCATTCTCGCGGTCGGCATGCTGGTCGACGACGCGATTATCGTGTCCGAATATGCCGAGCGCCGCATGTCGGAGGGCGTGCCGCCGAAGCAAGCCTATGCCGACGCGGCCGTGCGCATGTCCGGCCCCGTCATCGCCGCGACAGCGACCCGCGTTGCCGCGTTCTCGCCGTTGCTGTTCTGGCCGGGCATCGTCGGTCAGTTCATGATGTATATGCCGATCACATTGATCGCGACTCTGTCGGCATCGCTGGCGGTGGCGCTGTTCTTTACGCCGACGCTTGGCGCGCTGATGGGACGCGCTTCGCCGGTGCCGCATGATGAGCGCGTTTCCGAGCGTGGTTTTTATATGCGCACCGTAAAGCTCGCGCTGCATCGGCCGGGTACGGTTCTGTTGCTGGCGCTGGGTCTGCTGGTGGCGGTGATCGGCGTCTACGGCAAATTCGGCAAAGGCGTTGAGTTCTTTCCGGCGGTCGAGCCCGATTACGGCCAAGTCATCGTGCACGCGCGCGGCAATATCGCGCTCGACGAGAAGGACAAGGCGATCCGGCAGGCCGAGAAGGTCGTGCTGGCGACCGGCGGCATCAAGACCGTCTATACGCGCGTCGGCGAACAGCCGCGCGGTTCTAGCGAAATCACCGAGGATACGATCGGCGTCATCCAGTTCGAATTCGACGACTGGCAGAAGCGTGACCCCGCGCATGTGATCATGGACAAGATCCGTGCGCAGACCAGCACCATTGCCGGTATTCTGGTCGAGGTGACGGCGCCGCGTGCCGGCCCGCCGACCGGCAAGGCCATTCAGGTGCAAATCGCGGCCCTCGATCCGGACAAGCTGCCGGAAGCGGCCAAGAAGGTTGCCGCATCGCTCAGTGAGATGTCGGCGGTTCGCGATCTCGATGACGGTTTGCCGTTGCCGGGCATCGACTGGAAGATTCAAGTCAACAAATCGGAATCGGCGAAATACGGCGCCAGCCTCGGCAGCGTCGGCAATGCCGTTCAGCTCGTCACCAATGGCGTCAAGGTCACCGAGTATCGTCCGTCCGATAACGACAAAGCCGTCGATATCATCGTGCGTTTTCCCGGCGATCGTCGCAGCCTCGACCAGATCGACGAACTGCGCGTGCAGACGCAGGCCGGCTATGTGCCGATCGGCAATTTCGTCGAGCGCGTGCCGGCGGCGCGCGTCGGCTACATCAACCGCGTCAATGCTGCGCGGGTCATGACCGTCTCGGCCAATATCGCCGAAGGCGTGCAGAATGCCGTGGTGCAGAAGGAAGTCATCGAACGCCTGTCGAAGACTGAGCTCGGCGATGGCGTCACCTTCAAGCTCAAAGGCGAAGATGAAGAGCGCGAGAAAGCCGGCGCCTTCCTGGGCAAAGCCTTCGGCACCGCGATCTTTTTGATCTTCGCGATCCTGCTGGCGCAGTTCAACCGCTTCATCTCGGTCATCCTCGTGCTGTCGGCGGTGGTCCTGTCCACCATCGGCGTGCTGCTCGGCCTCATGATCATGGGCCAGCCGTTCGGCGTGGTGATGACCGGCATCGGCATCATCGCCAATGCCGGCGTCATCGTGAACAACAACATCGTGCTGATAGACACTTACGATCGGCTGCGGCGCGAAGGGCAGGCGGCCTATGAGGCCATCATGGAAACGTGTCGCGAGCGCGCGCGGCCGGTGGTGCTCACCGCGGTTACCGCCATTCTCGGCGTGTTGCCGATCGCCTTCGGCATCAATCTCGATTTCGTCGGCCGCGAAATCACGCACGGCGCGCC
>JANMSZ010000471.1:0-4596 GCA_031389925.1 Hyphomicrobiales bacterium
TAGGCGGCGTCCTCGGCAGATCCCAGCTTGACCGGACGCTGCTCGGCAGCGCCGCCGGCCGGTCCCGCGACCTCGCCGCCGAAGCCGCCGAGGATGACGGAGATGAAGTTGCGGTTCATCGCGTGGCACATGATGTAGGACAGGATCGCGCCCGACGAGCCGACCAGCGCGCCGGTGATGATCAGCGCGCTATTGCCGAGCGTGAAGCCGATGCCGGCGGCAGCCCAACCGGAATAGGAGTTGAGCATCGAGATCACGACCGGCATATCGGCGCCGCCGATCGGGATGATGATGAGGACGCCGAGCAGCAGCGCGATGCCGGTGACGAGCCAGAAGTCCACCTGGCTCTGCGACACGACCAGTCCGTAGATGAAGAACACAAGCGCCAGCGCCAGCGCCATATTGATGATGTGGCGCGCGGGCAGCATGATCGGCGCGCCACTCATGCGACCGGACAGTTTCAGGAAGGCGACGACCGAGCCGGTGAAGGTCAGCGCGCCGATGGCGACGCCGAGCGCCATTTCGAGGAGGCTCGACTTGTGAATATTACCGAAGGTGCCGATATCGAAGGCCGACGGCGCATAGAAGGCCGCGCCCGCAACCAGCACCGCCGCCATGCCGACCAGCGAGTGGAAGGCCGCGACCAGTTCCGGCATCGAGGTCATCGGCACCTTGCGGGCGATGACCGCGCCGATGGCGCCGCCGATCACGATGCCGCCGATAACCAGCGCCCAGCCGATCATGTCGGCCGGCGGATGCGCCGCGAGCGTCGTCAGCACGGCAATGGTCATACCGACCATGCCGAGCAGGTTGCCGCGGCGGCTGGTGTCGGGGCTCGAGAGGCCGCGCAGCGCCTGAATGAACAAAACGCCGGCGACCAGATAAAGCAGCGCTGCGATGTTGGCGTTCATGGCGCGCTACTTCTTCTTTTTCTGGTACATCGCGAGCATGCGCGAGGTAACGAGGAAGCCGCCGAAGATGTTGATCGAGGCAAAGATCAGCGCGACGAAGCCGAGCATGCGCGCCCAGAGCGGGCCGCTGCTGTCTACGGCGAGCGGAACACCGACCGCGAGCAGCGCGCCGACCACGATCACCGAGGAGATGGCATTGGTCACCGACATCAAAGGCGTATGCAGCGCCGGCGTCACCGACCAGACGACGTAGTAGCCGACGAACACGGCGAGCACGAAGATCGAAAGGCGGAAGACAAAGGGATCGACGGCGGTGGCTATATGATCCATTTCGGGGCCCCCTAGGCCGCGGTCTTCGGCATGAAATTCGGATGAACGATGGCGCCGTCGCGCGTCAGCGCGGTGCCCTTCACGATCTCGTCGTCCCAGTTGATCGCGAGCTTCTTTTCTTTCTTGTCGATCAGCGTGTCGACGAAGGTCAAAAGGTTCTTCGCATAGAGCGCCGAGGCCGAAGCGGCGAGCCGCCCCGGCACATTGAGATGGCCGACGATCTTGGCGGGGCCGGCCTGCACCACCTCGCCTGCGATGGCGCCTTCGACATTGCCGCCGCGCTCGACTGCGAGATCGACGATCACGGAGCCGGGGCGCATCGAGGCCACCATCTCCTTGGTGATCAGCCGCGGCGCCGGGCGCCCCGGGATCAGCGCGGTCGTGATGACGATGTCCTGCTTCTTGATGTGCTCGGCGGTGAGCGCGGCCTGTTTGGCCTGATACTCTGCCGACATCGGCTTGGCGTAGCCGCCTGCGGTCTGCGCGTTCTTGAATTCCTCGTCCTCGACGGCCAGGAACTTGGCGCCGAGACTTTCTACCTGTTCCTTGGTGGCGGGCCGCACGTCGGTCGCGGTGACGACGGCGCCCATGCGGCGCGCGGTCGCGATCGCCTGCAGGCCGGCGACGCCGACGCCCATCACGAACACCTTGGCCGCCGGCACGGTGCCGGCCGCGGTCATCATCATCGGCAGCGCGCGGCCGTATTCGCCGGCGGCGTCGACCACCGCGCGATAGCCGGCGAGATTGGCCTGGCTCGACAGCACGTCCATCGACTGCGCGCGGGTGATGCGCGGCATCAATTCCATGGCGAACGCAACCAGCCCGGCATCGGCCATCTGCTTGAGCGCGGCCTCGTTGCCGTAGGGGTCCATGATCGCGATGACCAAGGCGCCCTTCTTGTATTGCGACATTTCATTGGGTGCCGGGCGGCGCACCTTCAAGACGATGTCGGCGTTCGTGGTGACGTCCTCGCCGATTTCGGCGCCCGCCGCTTCAAAGTCCGCATCCGGAATGCCGGACGCGTTGCCGGCGCCACGCGCGACCACGACGTCGGCGCCGAGCGCCTTGAATTTCTTGACGGTATCCGGGGTGGCGGCGACACGCGGTTCGCCGGCCTCGGATTCGCGCGCTACGGCAATTCGCATTCGCGTCTTCCCCTAGTCCAGCCGTCTTGGTGTGGGACTACAGCCCGGCGAACGCGAAAATCAGAAAGCAGATCACAAAAGCGACGACGCTCGAGGTCTTCGACCCGGTCACCAGACCCGGGATCAAGCCGATCACCGCGATGATGAAGATCAGCAGCGCCATGAACCAGTGCCCCATCACCCCGCCGACCGCGAGGCCGAGCATCAGGTTGATGACGTGGATAGTGCCGACGACGGCAAATTTGACGAAGCTGTCATAGGTACTTTCGTGCGCCGGATAGTCGTTTCCGGCGGCGGTGGCGTATTCGACGGTGCCGTGATCGGCCATGGGGGGAGTTCTCCGAGGATCGTAACCGGGCGGCTGTCAGGTAGCGCAATCGGGCCGCAAGAGCAACGGTTGCGGGCCTGAGGCTCTGTGTATGAATCGCCCGAATCGATGATCATCCCCAGGTTGCAGGGCCAGGATAAAGCCGCGTTTCGGCTTGCGGTTTTAGGGCCTCCCCTGGGCCGATCAGAGCCCGGCCTGGTCGAGGGCCTTTTGCTGCCGCTTGGCGACCTGCTCGATGTCGAAGCGCTCGATCGCCTCGTTGAACAATGTGTAGAAATTCAGTTCGGCGTTGAGATGCAGGAACACCGCGCCGAGGCCTATAGCCGCGCGGTCCATAAACACGAATTCGCGCGGCACCGTGACCGGGCCCTGTTTCTTCAGCGCCTGATGCACGCTGAATGCTTCCTTGCGGCCGTATTGCGACGGTTTGACGCCGTCGGCTATGCTGCGCACGCGATCATCGAGCAGAGGGCCATAGATGAAGCGCGCCCAGATGTTGAGCGCGTCGATCAGTTCGCGCGACAGCCGCTTGAAGCCCCATGTTTCGTAGGCGTGCACCACCAGCGCGTCGTCGCCGGTGTGCAGGCCGCGATAGAGATCGACCACGCCGCCGACAAAGCTCGGCGGGAAAATCCGGATGCAGCCATAGTCGAGCAGGTTGATGCCGGCGGGCTGGCCCAAAGCTCGTCCATTGGCGTCGTCGAACACCGTGTAGTTGCCGAGATGCGGGTCGCCGTGGATGACGCCGAAGCGGCTGAACGGAAACCACCAGGCCGTGAACATCGCGGTGGCGAGCTTATTGCGCAGATCGAGCGAGGCGTCCTTGTGGTCGAGCAATTTGCGGCCGGTCATCCACTCCATCGTCAGCAGGCGGCCGGTTGATAATTCCGGCCAGATCTTCGGCACGCGGATCGCCTCTTCGTCTTTAAGCATGTGCCGGTACAGCGCGACGTGCTTGGCCTCGCGCACATAGTCGAGTTCCTCGCGCAGCCGCGCGCCGATCTCGACCGCCACTTCGCTGGCATCGATCGCCGGGTCGAAACGTTTGCGAATCGACATCAGCATTTGCAATTGGTTCAAGTCGGCTTCGACCGCCGACTGCATGTCGGGATATTGCAGCTTGCAGGCCAGTTCGGCGCCATCCAGCGCCGAGGCACGATGCACCTGGCCGAGCGAGGCCGCGGCCGCCGGGTGATGCTCGAAGTCCCTGAACTTGCTCTGCCAGTCCGGCCCAAGCTCGGCGCCCATGCGGCGCTTGACGAAGGCCCAGCCCATCGGCGGCGCCTGGCTCTGCAGTTTCATCAGTTCGGCCGCGTATTCCGGCGGCACCGCGTCGGGAATGGTGGCGAGCAACTGCGCCACCTTCATGATCGGGCCCTTCAGGCCGCCAAGTGCCGACGCGAGCGCGCGCGCATTGCCGGCGCGATCGGCGGGCTGCCCAAGGAACCGCTGGCTCGCCACCCGCGCGGCGACGCCGCCGACGCGTGTGCCGACCTTGGCGTAACGCCTGGCGCGGGCGGAGAAACGGTTTTTCTCGGAGTCGTTGGGGGGCATATCAGGCCGCCTTATCCAACCCCTCCAGCTCCGTGATCATCCCTGCAATCACCCTCAGCCCGCCGTCCCAGAACTTCGGATCGGTAGCATCCAGGCCGAACGGCTTGAGCAATTCGGAGTGATGCTTGGTGCCGCCGGCCGCGAGCATAGCGAGATAGCGCTCGGCGAAGCCTTCGTTGGATTTCTCGTAGACGGCATAGAGCGAGTTCACTAGGCAATCGCCGAAGGCATAGGCGTAAACATAGAACGGCGAATGGATGAAGTGCGGGATGTAGGTCCAGAAGGTCTCGTATCCTTCCTTCAACTCGATCGCCGGGCCGAGGCTTTC
>JANMSZ010000494.1:0-2863 GCA_031389925.1 Hyphomicrobiales bacterium
TCGCCGCTCTTTCGCTTGGTTCGATCGCGTCGGCGACGACCAAGAAGCCGTTCGATCAGAAGGCGTTTGACGCAGCGCAAGCCGCCGGTAAGCCGATCCTGATCGAAGTCACTGCACCATGGTGTCCAACTTGCAAGGCGCAGGCGCCAATCCTGTCACGTCTGAAAAGCGAGCCGAAACACAAAGCACTGGTGAGCTTCGATATCGATTTTGATTCTCAGAAGGATTTGTTGAGGAAGTTCAACGTGCAAAAGCAAAGCACGCTGATCGTCTTCAAAGGCAAGCAGGAAGCCGGCCGCTCGACCGGCGATACCAACGCCGATTCGATCACGGCTCTGCTCGGCAAGTCGATCTAACCGCGCATGACTGGCATCGGACTGGCGCTGCTGGCGGGACTGCTGTCGACCCTGTCGCCCTGCGTCCTGCCGTTGGTGCCGATCGTGATCGGAACCGCGCTGGGTCAACATCGCTTCGGTCCCGTGGCGCTTGCCGCGGGGCTCGCATTATCCTTCGTCGTCATTGGATTGTTCATCGCAACGGTAGGATTTGCCGCCGGCTTCGACCAGGATTTTTTCCGCTCTATCGCGGCGGTGCTATTGATCCTGGTGGGCGGTGTGCTGCTGATACCACGCTTGCAGCTTCAACTCGCGGCGGCGGCGGGACCGATTGGAAATTGGGCGCAGGCGCACGCCGGTGGTTTTTCAACGAACGGATTGGGTGGTCAATTTGCGGTCGGGCTCATGCTTGGCGCTGTGTGGAGCCCCTGCGTCGGCCCAACACTCGGCGCCGCCTCGGTTCTCGCCGCCCGCGCCGAGAATCTGACCGTCGTCGCCCTGACCATGTTTGCATTCGGCATCGGCGCGGCTCTGCCGCTGCTGGCGATCGGCATGATGTCGCGTGAAGCGATGGCGCGATGGCGCGCGCGGCTGCTCGCGGCCGGCAGCGGCGGCAAATCGCTCATGGGCGTCATGCTCGTCGCGTTCGGCGTCCTCATTCTCACCGGGTTCGACAAGCGCATCGAAACCATCCTGGTTGAGGTGTCGCCGGCTTGGTTGACGGAATTGACGACGCGATTCTAGAGCCTCAACTGCATAGGACACCTGCCTTCCGCGTCGGTTGTTCGGCAGCCCGTATGAGCGCTATATCTTGCTCCCATTCCGAAGGAGCACGGCGATGCGAATTGCGATCATGGCGGCGGGCGCGATCGGCGCCTATTTCGGCGCGCGCTTGCAGGTCGCGGGGCACGATGTGTCTTACATCGCGCGCGGCGCCAATCTCGAGGCGCTCAAGACCAAGGGCCTGACGATCGAGAGCGTGCATGGCGACCTGCAACTGCCGAAGGTGAATGCCACCGACAAGCCGGCGGATGTCGGGCCGGTCGATATCGTGCTGTTTGCGGTCAAGCTGTGGGACACCGAGACCGCCGCCGAGCAGGCGCGGCCGCTGATCGGGCCGAACACGCGGCTCATCACGTTGCAGAACGGCATCGACAGCGTCGAGCGCATCTCGGGCGTGCTTGGCGCCGACAAAGTCGTCGGCGGCATCGCCTACATCGCGACCAATCTGGCGGCGCCAGGCCACATCAAGCAGACCAGCCAGTTTCATCAAGTGCTGTTCGGCCACGCCGACAGTCGCCCCGACCCTGTGCTCGACGTCTTCGTCGCCGCCGGCAAGGCCGCCAAGCTCGATATCGTTTTGACGAAAGCGATCGAGAGCGAATTGTGGAAGAAGTTCATCTTCCTCACCGCCATGACCGGCGCCACCGCGGCGCTGCGCGCGCCGGTCGGTCCGATATTTGCCGATCCCGACACCAAGGCCTTCTTCCGCCAATTGATGGAGGAAACCTTTGCTGTCGGCAAAGCCAAAGGCATCGCGCTCGATCCGGCCTATATCGACGACCGCATGAATTTCGTCGAAACGAAAACCGTGCCGACCATGAAAGGCTCGATGGCCAACGATCTCGATCGCGGCGGCCGGCTGGAGCTCGATTGGCTGTCCGGCAAAGTCCGCCAGCTCGGCCGCGCGCTCAACATCGAAACGCCGGCGAGCGACACGGTTTACACCGTGCTCAAGTTGCATCGCATGGGATCGGCGCACTGACGCCGGCTTAAGTGGACGCGCATAACGGCGGCGCTGGGCGGCCATCGAAGCGCGGCGTGGCACGGCCAATTAGCCGGTGGCGCTCCGGGTTCCCGCCCTCTAAGATTCAGTCTTCCGGCGAATCGGGCGGGACACGCAATGCGCCGAGTGCTCGACAGAGCGATCTATGTGGTGACGGCTCCGATACGGCTGTTCGGCCGCTCGCGCCGCTTTCGCCTGGCGCTGGGCGCCGCCGGCGTCACCGTCCTATTCTTCGCCGCGACCTTGTGGGCGCTGGACCGCTTCCTGCCGGCCGAGAGCGACGCCAAGCACGCGGTGGCGAAGCTGCCGCCACTTCCGCCGCTGCCGCCCGTCACCCGCGCCTCTTACGTGATCGCGCCGGTGGCGGTCGCGCTCACCGCCATCCGCGCCAGCCTCGACGCCGCCGCGCCGCGCGACCTGTCCGGCAAGAACGGCAATCCGGTCAGCGGCCTGCTGTCCAAGGCCGACATCGGCATCACCATCACGCGCGGCTCGATGCTGATCAGCGGGCGGCCGAACGAATTGAGCGTCATCACGCCGCTTACCGGCCAATTGCAGCTCACCGGCCAGATCGCGGGCGTTGCCGGCAATCTCACCGGCTCCATCGCCGGCCTGCTCGACGGTGCGCTCGGCAAGAACGTCGGCAAACTCACCAACACGGTGCTCGATCAGAAGGTCGAGTTGCGCGGCCAGGTCACCGTGATCGCCAAACCGGCGCTGACCGCCAATTGGCGGCTGGAGC
>JANMSZ010000005.1:0-13151 GCA_031389925.1 Hyphomicrobiales bacterium
ACCAGCGCGATGGCGTCGTCGAGCGTCGGCACCAGGATGATCGCGCCGAAGTCACGCCAAGATGCGCTGGCGACGTCTTTGCGCGGCAAGGTCTTGAGTTGCGACGCCACCGCCTTCTCGACTTCGCCGGCAAGCGCGGCATCGTCGGTGACAAAAATCGACTGCGCGCTGGCATCGTGCTCGGCTTGCGCCAGCAGATCGGCGGCGATCCAGTCGGCGTTGCCGGTCTTGTCGGCAAGGATCAGCACTTCGGACGGACCGGCGATCATGTCGATGCCGACCTGGCCGAACACCAGCCGCTTGGCCGCCGCCACATAGGCATTGCCGGGCCCGACGATTTTAGAAACCGGCGCGATGCTCGCGGTGCCGTAAGCGAGCGCCGCCACCGCCTGCGCGCCGCCGATGCGATAGACCTCGTCGACGCCGGCGAGTTTCGCCGCCGCCAGCACCAGAGGTTCGAGTTTGCCGTCCGGCGCCGGCACCACCATGACCAGCCGCTCGCAGCCGGCGACCTTGGCCGGTACCGCGTTCATCAGCACCGACGACGGATAGGCCGCCGTGCCGCCCGGCACGTAAAGGCCGACCGCTTCGATCGCGGTCCAGCGCGAACCCATCTCGACGCCGAGCGTGTCGGTGAAGCGGTCATCCTTCGGCTTCTGGCGCAGGTGGTAGGCTTCGATGCGGTCGCGCGCGAGCTTGAGCGCGGCCAAAGCCTCGGGCTTGCACTTGGCCTGAGCCTCGTCGATCTCGGCGGGCGTGACGCGCAGGCCGATTTTGGCGAGGTCGACGCGGTCGAACTTGGCGGTATAGTCCGCCAGCGCCGCGTCGCCGCGCGCCCTGACATCGTCAATGATGCCGCGCACGGTCTGCTCGACGTCATGCGACGCCTCGCGTTTCACGCTGAGGAAAGCGCGGAATTGCGCGGCAAAATCGGCGCTTTGGCTATCAAGACGAAGAGGCATGACCTGACCAGTCCCAGATAACAGGTCAATGGGTGATGCGCGGGTTTGCGTCAACCCTTGCGGGTTGGGCGCCCTACCGGCGGCTGGCCTTTGGCGCCACGGTCTCTTCGATCACGTGGGCCGGACAGGCGCCGGTGGTCCAGGACGGGCCGAGATCGGCCAATTCCGCTTCCAGGCATTCGACTTCGAGCCGCACGGCCGCGCCGCCCGAAAAGATCAGGGTGACGACCCCGGCCGGGCTGTCGGTCTCGGCGAACTCGACCGCCAGCAGATTGAGGACCGCATCCTTGCCGGCCGGATTGACCGATTTGCACTTGCAGGACAGCACGCGCTCGAAGCGCAACGCCGAGCGCCGGCGGCGGTATTCGGGATTGCCGGACTGGACGCCTTCCCAATCGAAGCGGTTGAGCGCGACCACGACGCGGTTTTCCGTCGGACGCCACAGCACGTCGGCGACCTTGACCACCGCATCCTGCAGATGGGCGGAGACGACCTCAAGGTCTTCCTCGTCCAGGACGACGAATTTCAAATGGTCCGGCTTCTCGTTCATGGACGTGTAGCTCCCGTCCCGTTCAGCTAGGCAGAGCGATGCGACGCCGCAAGGCCGGCACATCCTTGCTTGCGCATGATCTAATCCGAAAACCGGTTCCCACTTTTCGGGATCATGCGCGTATTAGAACGCGGGTTCCAGTCCAGCCGCCGTCCAGCGGTCGCGCTTGGCCGGGTTGGTGAGATAGCGCAGCAGCGCTTGGGCGCCTTCGGGCGAGGCCGCGCCGGCATGGATCGCCCCGGTGTAGGTATTGGCGTTGTGCAGGTCGCCCGGCAGCGGGCCGACCACCTTGGCGCCCTTCACCGGCAGCACTTCGCTAATGAAAGTAGTGCCAATTTCAGCCCGGCCTTCGACGATGGCGCCGCAGACGTCATAGCCGCCTTTGCACAGCACAGCTTTGCGGCCGACATCCTCGGCGATACCCAGTCGTTCCAGCAAACCGGCGAACATGGTGCCGCCGGAGCCGCCGGCTTTCGGGTCGGTGTAGGCGACTGAGCGCGCCTTCAGCAGCGCCTGCTTGAAGGCTTCGGGCGTCGAGATGTCGGGCAGCGGTGCGCCCTCCTTGACCACCACCCCGGTGACGGTGCGGCCAAGGTCGGTGGCGCCGGTGACGAGGCCGCCAAGGCCAGCAATGATCGATTCCGAAAGGATGACGAGGTCAGCGGTCTCGCCGTTCTTGATCCGGTCGCGCAGCGAGCCGGCGGTGCCGAAATTGAGATCGAGCGTATTGCAGGTCTCGCGCTCGAATTCCGCGCCGAGCGCCTGCACCATCGACTTCACCGCGCCGGCGCTGATGACCTTGATGGTGGTCATAATTGAGCCTAAGCGCTGATGCGCTCGATCGCCGCGCCGCAGGCGGCGAGCTTGTCCTCGACCCGCTCGAAGCCGCGATCGAGGTGATAGACGCGGTTGACCATGGTCTCGCCTTCGGCGGCGAGGCCCGCGATCACCAGAGACACCGAGGCGCGCAGATCGGTCGCCATCACCGGCGCACCCTTGAGCTTGGCGACGCCTTCGATGGTGGCCGTCTCGCCGTCGAGCTGGATACGGGCGCCGAGCCGCGCCAATTCCTGCACATGCATGAAGCGGTTTTCGAAAATGGTTTCGGTGATGTGCGAGGTGCCCTTGGCCTTCGTCATCAGCGCCATCAACTGCGCCTGCAGGTCGGTCGGAAATCCGGGGAACGGCGCGGTCGTGACATCGACCGGGTTGAGACCCGAGCCGTTGCGCGCGACGCGGATACCTTCGTTGGTCGGCGTGATCGTGGCGCCGGCCTGCGTCAGCACGTCGAGCGCCGACTGCAACAGTTCAGGCCGCGCATTTTGCAGCAGCACGTCGCCGCCGGTCATCGCCACCGCCATCGCATAGGTGCCGGTCTCGATGCGGTCCGGCAGCACGGTGTGGCGCGCGCCGTGCAGTCTGGCGACGCCTTCGACCACGATACGCGAGGTCCCGGCACCGGTGACATTGGCGCCCATCTTGTTGAGACAGTCGGCGACGTCGCCGATCTCGGGTTCGCGCGCCGCATTCTCGATCACGGTGGTGCCGCGGGCGAGCGCGGCCGCCATCAGCGCAGTATGGGTGCCGCCGACGGTGACCTTGGGGAAATTGATCTCGGCGCCGCGCAGACCGTTCTTGGCGCGCGCGACCACGTAGCCGGCTTCGATCTCGATTTCGGCGCCGAGCTTCTCCAGCGCCATGATCAGGAAATCGACCGGCCGCGTGCCGATGGCGCAGCCGCCCGGCAGCGAGACCTTAGCCTCGCCCATGCGCGCCAGCAGCGGCGCCACGACCCAGAAGCTCGCTCGCATCTTGGACACCAGCTCATAAGGCGCGGTGGTGTCCACGATGTGCTTGGCCGAAATATGCAGTGTGCGGCCGCTGTTAGGATCGTCGCCCGGGCGCTTGCCGGCGATGGTGATGTCGACGCCATGGTTGCCGAGAATGCGCTGAAGCTGGATGACGTCGGCGAGCCGCGGCACGTTCTCGAGGACCAGCGTCTCGTCGGTCAGCAGGCTGGCGATCATCAGCGGCAAGGTGGCGTTCTTGGCGCCCGAAATCGGAATGCTTCCGTTCAGACGTTGTCCGCCGACGATTCGAATTCGATCCATGTCGCCCTGCCCGCCCCTTAAATGCGCGTGCCTTGATATGGCCCGCCGGCCCGCCGCCTGCAAATAGCAATATGTTGTAGCGTTACCACCCTCGCAGCCCGAATAAGGCGAAAGTCGGGACTTTAGGCGAAAGTCAGGACTTGGGTTCCTTCAGGACCCTTTCGGCTCGTCCCGCGGGCCGGACGCGGCAACGGCGTCCCGCTGGCGCTCCTGCGCCTTGCGGCGGCGCAGGTTTTGCCGTAACGCGGCGGCCAGGCGGTCGCTCCGGCCGCCTTTCTTGTTGGGTTTTCTGTCGTTATCGCCGGCTTTAGTCATGCCGGCATTATCCGTACACCATCGCGGATCGCAAGCAGGCTTTGCCTTGCGCCGATGGGGGTCGTATGGCAGTTTCCGCCGCGTTCGCGCCGGGCCAGACGCCTCATTCGCGGAAATTCGCTGCCGTAGCTCAGTGGTAGAGCACCTCATTGGTAATGAGGAGGTCCACAGTTCGATCCTGTGTGGCAGCACCATTCCACCAGCGCCCGATCAGCCGGCCTTGCCGACCACCTTCAGCATCGGCTTGCCGGTCGTCGCGCGGCCGACGACGTCCGCATAGTCGGCGATCGGCTGCGGCCGGCCGATGAGATAGCCCTGGACTTCGTCGCAGCCCTCGGCGGCGAGGAATTTGAGTTGTTCCTCGGTCTCGACGCCTTCCGCCGTCACCGGCACATTAAGCCCGCGGCCGAGCGCGATGACGGCGCGGATGATGGTGGCCGACTGCTGGCTGTGGTCGAGATTGTTGATGAAGGTCTTGTCGATCTTGATCTTGTCGAACGGAAACGACTGCAGATACGACAACGACGAATAGCCGGTGCCGAAGTCGTCCATCGCGATGCGCACGCCCATGTTCTTCAAGCGGCGCAGGACCGCGACCGCGCGGGTGAAATCGCCGATCAGCACGCCTTCGGTGATTTCCAGTTCCAGCCGCTTCGGCGACAACCCGGTCTCCAGCAGGACCTCGTGCACCAAGATCGGCAGATCGCCGTGCTGGAATTGCACCGGCGATAGATTGATGGCGATGCCCATCGGGCGCGGCCAGGACGCCGCCTCGCGGCACGCCGCGCGCAGGACCCATTCGCCGAGCGCGACGATGGTGCCGTTCTCCTCCGCCAGCGGAATGAACGTGCTCGGCGGCACTAGCCCGTGACGGGGATGATGCCAGCGCACCAGCGCCTCGAAACCGGTAATGGTGCCGTTGATCTGCGCTTGCGGCTGGTAATGCAGCACAAGCTCGTTGCGCTGGATCGCCAGGCGCAGATCTTCCTGCAAAGCCCGCTTCTCGCGCAGTTGGGCGTCCATCGCGACTTCAAAGAATTGCACTGAACCCCACGCTTCTGTCTTGGCGCGAAACAAGGCAGCATTGGCGTTGGCGACCAGCATCGTGGCATCGGCGCCATCCTGCGGATAGATGCCGACGCCGATGGTCAGTCCTACGCGGAGCGCGTGGCCTTCGATTTCCAGGTCGGCGCCGAACGCCGCGTTGATACGGGCGGCCAGCGTTTCGGCGACCGCCGGCTGCGGCCCGGTCGGGGTGATAATCGCGAATTCGTCGCCGCCGATGCGCGCAAGAAACGCGCCCTGACAGGCGGCTTCCATCCGTCGCGCCACTTCGCGCAACAAAGCATCGCCGACCAAGTGGCCGAATACATCATTGACCGCCTTGAAGCGATCGAGGTCGACCGACAGGACGGCGAAACTTTCGCCCGACGCCGCCGCCATTTCGATCGTGGCGGCAATGCAGGAGTTGAATGTTGCTCGGTTCGGCAAGTCGGTGAGCGTATCGTGATGCGTCATGTGCTCGATACGCTGCTCGGTTCGCTTGCGATCGGTGATGTCATCGATCACGCTGACCAAATATTGCGGCTTTCCATCCGCGCCGAACAAGGGTAGCCGCGTCGACGTTGCGATACGGGTGCCATTGCCCGGCGTAAGGATGGCGTGTTCATCAAAGAAAAGCGGCTTGCCGTCTTCGATCAGCTTCTGATCGTTTGCATCGATCATCGCCGCTGTGCCTTGCGGCATGAAGTCTCGAGCCAGCTTGCCCAGCATCGTTTCGCGTTTGACGCCCAGATGACCCTCGGCGGCCTTGTTGATCAGCACGTAGCGCTTGTCGGGCAAGGACTTGACGATGATCGGCGATGGCACGTTCTCGATGATGGCATCGAGGAACGCACGAGCATTTTCCAACTCGCGCTCGGCTGTCTTGCGCTCGGTGATATCCTCGTGGGTCGCAACCCAGCCGCCAGTTTTGGTCGGCCGATTCACAACGTGGATGACGCGACCGTCAGCCAGTTCTATATTGAGCACGAAGTCTTCGCCCAGCTTAAGCGCGGCGTTCAGTTTGGCCTCATAGCTCGCCGGATCGAGCGGAAAGGTTCCGGTCGCGATGCGCGCGTCCAGCAGATCCTGAACCGAGCAGCCACGCCAAATCTTGGCCGGGTCGACATTGTACATCGACAGATAACGCTCGTTCCACACCATGAGCCGGTTCTGCGCGTCGAACATGCACAGCCCCTGAATCATGTTGTCGATCGCCGCGTCGAGCCAACGGTTGCGTTCGTTGAGTTGCTCCCTGTTGCGGCGGTCCGACCAGACACCGAACATGCACAATCCCAGTACGATCGCGGTCACAACGGCAACCGCGAGTGCGAGCGACGACGGGGCCAGCACGGCGGGATCGATATCGTGAACATATCCTAGGATGATGCCGGCCGCGCCCATCGCGACAAAATGATGCGACGTAATCGCGAGCGTCAGAACGCCGGCAGCAGCGATACTGCGACGCGGCGCTTCACTTCTCATCGCCAATTCCAACGCCGCGGCGCCGAAGACAACGCCCAAGACAATCGAAGTGACGACCAGATCGGTCGCCCACACAATCACGCCCGGCATATGGACGGCGGCCACACCAAGATAGTGCATGCACGCGATGCCCCCGCCGACGATGGCGCCACCGGCGGCGGGGCTCCATCGCGCCTGGCCGTAGATCGCGAGGGAAAGTCCAATCGACGTGACGGCGACGGCGACAAGGAGAGAGAGAACGGTGAGCCCTATATCGAAGGTAATCGGAATGCCGGGATCGAAGGCGAGCATTGCAATGAAGTGCGTCGCCCACACGCCCGAACCGGTGGCGAAGCTTGCGGTCAACAGCCACCCAAGACGCGCACGGCCGCTCAAGGCCCGCGCTCGGTTAATCAGACTTACCGCGACGCCGCTGACCAGAAAACAAACGAGGCCGGCAAGAATGACCAACCGCCAATCGTGTTGCGTGCCAAGGCAGTTCAAGACTCGGAGCATGACTTCGCCATTGGACGGGAAAGGCGCGATTAAGCCCACCAGCCGGATAAAGATGGCATAAACTACGGGTATGAGGTTGCAGCCCGCGTTAATAACGCGCGCATGCAACTACTAATCGGCGCGTATCACTACGAAGCCGTAAACAAAACCGGCGCAATTGTCGGAAGACTGGTCGTTCGCTCAGCGCGGCTTGAGAAAAGCGAAGTCGCATCCCTCGTCGGCGCCGAGCACTTCCTGCTGATAAAGCCGGGCGTAACCGCGTGAGGGAACTTCGACCGCCGGTTTGACGACCGCGGCGCGACGTTTGAGTTCTGCGTCATCGATCAGCAGGTTGATGCTGCGTTCCTTAACCGACAGCTTGATGCGATCGCCGTTGCGCACGAGGCCAAGAGGGCCGCCCGACGCGCTGTCCGGCGTCACATGCAGCACGATGGTACCGAACGCGGTGCCGCTCATGCGCGCATCGGAAATACGCACCATGTCTTTGAGGCCTTTGGTCGCGAGCTTTTTCGGAATCGGCAGATAGCCGGCCTCCGGCATCGCCGAATCCGAATGCGGACCGGCATTCTGCAGCACCATGAAATCGTCCGGCGCGATATCGAGCGCGGGATCGTCGACCCGCGCGGCAAGATCGGCGAGCGACGTGAACACCACCGCCCGTCCCTCGCGTTCGAACAAACTGGAGTCGGCGGCCGAACGCTTGAGGATCGCGCCGCGCGGCGCGAGATTGCCAAACAGCGCCACCAGCCCGCCTTGCGGCTCCAGAGGCTTGTTGCGCTCCGCGATGATCTCGCGGTCGACCCAGGCGTGGCTGTCGAAGCCAAGACGCTCGCCCAGCGTCTCGCCGGTGATCGTCATGGCGTCGAGATGCAACAAGTCTTTCAGTTCGCGCATCAGCGCGCCCATGCCGCCGGCGGCATAGAAATCTTCCATGTAGCCATTGCCGACCGGTTTCAGGTTCACCAGCACCGGCGTCGTGTCCGACAATTCATTGAGCCGATCGAGCGAGACCGGAATGCCGGCGCGGCCGGCGATGGCGGTCAGATGGATGATGGCGTTCGTGGAGCCGCCGATGGACAGCAGCACGCGCAAAGCGTTTTCGATCGATTTCGGCGTGATGATCTTGTCCGGCGTCAGCTTCGAGCCGATCAGCTTCACCGCCAATGCGCCGGTCTCTTCCGCGGCCCGCAGACGGTCTGCATGCACCGCGGGGATTGCAGCGGTGCCTGGGAGGATAATACCGAGCGCTTCGGCAAGACACGCCATGGTCGACGCCGTGCCCATCACCGCGCACGTGCCGGCCGTGGTGGCGAGATTGTTCTCGACCTCGTTGATTTCCTTCTCGTCGACTTTACCGGCGCGATACTGCGCCCAGAAGCGGCGGCAATCGGTGCAGGCGCCGAGCCGCTCGCCGCGATGCCGGCCGGTCATCATCGGACCGCCGATCAGCATCACGGCCGGCCGGTTCGCCGATACCGCGCCCATGAGCTGCGCCGGCACGGTCTTGTCGCAGCCGCCCATCAGCACGACGGAGTCGACTGGCTGCGCGCGCACCATTTCCTCGGTGTCCATCGACATGAGGTTGCGAAATTTCAGGCTGGTCGGACTGAGGAAAGCTTCACCAAGCGAAATAGTCGGGAAATCGACCGGCAGAGCACCGGCCGCCAGCACGCCGCGCTTCACCGCCTCGAGCAATTCGGGGAAATGGCGGTGGCAATTGTTGAAGCCGGATCCCGTGTAGGCAATGCCGACCACGGGCTTGGCCAGGCTGGCGTTGGTATAGCCCATCGACTTGGCGAACGAGCGCCGCAGATAGAGCGAGAAATCGCGGTCGCCGTAATTGGTCAGACCGTTCGCGATACCGACAGGTTCTTTGCTCATGAGGAGGCTTTCTGTAGCCGCGCCAGACCGGATACCAGCCGGCGCGACAAGGGATTCGAGGTCAGGCGGGCAGACATTACCGGATAGCGGCGATTGAACCAGCCCATCCCAATGTCATGCATGAAGACCATGGCCACCACCATGGTGAGGAACCAGGTCAGGAAATGATAACGGCCCACGCCGGCATTATAAAATAGCGCCACCGCGTGTTGCGCCAATGCCGAGGCACCGATCAGCCGCAGCCAGGGGTCGAAGGCTCGCCCGCGAACGACGACATAGATGACAATGGCGACGCCGGCGGCATTCAAAGGAATGGTGGCGTAGGATTCGGATGGACCGGACAGCCAATGCGCGATTTGGAAAAACCCGCGTGACAAGTTTCCGCTGGCGAAATTCAACGTCACCAATTCGCGGAGGGCAGCGAACCAGGCCGACGGCGGCATGACGAGAAGATCGGCATCGCCGGAATTCGAACTGAACAGGACGAAGACGCGGCCGAAATACCAGTTGTGCAACGCCATCGAGAACACCGGCAGGAAGCCGAGGCACAGACCGGCGAGGCGCGGCCATTGCCTTAAGTACAATGCATAAAGACCGGCACCGCCGAGCAGCACGGCGGCGGCGGGCGCGACGATCGGCTTCATGCAGATGCCGAGCGCCAGCAGGAGCGCGCCGAAAAACGCCGGCGTGAATTTTCCGGTGGGACCGGCCGCTGTGACGCCGACAATCGGCAGCAGCCCGGCGATGAATAGAATGTAGGCCGCGGGATCGGCGAAACCGCGGCCGGCCCATTTGACGTAGTCGGGGAAGCTGGTGCCGAAGAGCATGCCGATCGGCACCGCGACAAAAAGCAGCGCCAGCGCGAGAGCCCAGTTGCCGGGTAAGAAGCGGCGGAACAGGCCAAGCGTCAGAAATGGCAGGAGAATTACGAGCGACAAGTAGCCGAGATAGCTATCGCCGAAGAAAATATGCTCGACGGCACGAAAATACCGCAGCCCAGGCCCTCCATAATAAAAGACTTTTTCGCCGCCTTCGAGCGCGCCGAAAATATCCCCAGCCAGCAATTTCTCAAGAATGACGCGTCCGTAACCCTCGTAGAAGAGCCCATCGTCGCCGCCGTCGAAGGGCCGTACACCGCCGAGGAAGCTGGCGTCGTCGACCGCGATCGCCAATGCCGCCAGGCCGACCAGGACAAACGGCACGATCAAGCGCCGCCGCTCGAACCGCACCAGCGTCAGCACCAGGGCTGCCGCCGCGCCGAGCATCAGCGCCTGACTGGCAAGCTGCAGCCACCACACCGGCCACGGCGGCGACAACCGCATCGCCAGCGTGTCGGGCTTGATCGCGATACCAACCACGCGCCGCCCGGCATCGGCCGGTTCGATGTCGCGGCAGCCGTCACCGCGCCACAGTGCAAAATGCTCAGCGGCGCCTTCCCACATGACGTCGCCGCGCCAGCACAATTTACCGCCGGCCATCGCCGCCGGCAGGCGGATCATCTCGAACCAGGGCATCGCGAGATGCCAGCGGGAGAGGCCCATATAGAAACGCCGGTCGCGATCGGCGCGATGCACGTCGGGCGCGGCGGTATACCAATTATATTTAATCTCGTTGATGAAGCCGAGGCGCAGCCACACCGGATCGGAGAAGTCGATCTCGGTCACCGAGCGCGACATCGTCGACTTCTGGAAAATTCCGTCAGGCGAAAACGCAAAGGGGCGATCGGGCAATCCCTGAGTCTTGCCGCCGTTCTGCCAGCAGCCGGTCGATCCCGGCGCGCAACGCACCGCCGCCGGATACTCTCTGTCGAACTCATCCTTTAGATGGCGGTAGACGTCGCCCGGCAGTCCCTGCTCCAGCGCCGGGCTCGGCAGGAACACGTTGTGCCCTTCATCGATGCGCGGCGGCGCCAGCAGCGTCTGTCCCACGATCGCAACGGCGACGATCGCCGCCGCCCCCAGCCACGCGCCCGATTGCAGGCGAATCTCGCCGCTGAAAATCACAACGGCCAGCGCCACGAGCAGCGCATAGTCGGTGACGTTATTGACCGGCAAGCCGATGACCGCGACGGCAAGGACGAGTGCGGCAAACTTGCGCCAAGGGGCGCCGGCAGGGTCGTTGTCGGCCATGGCAGTCATCTAAACCCACTCTTTAAGCGCGCATGATCTGGTCCGAAAACCGGTACCCACTTTTCGGGATCATGCGCCCCCTCTTCACCCTTGCGTAGCATGTCGATTTGGCCCAAATCCATGCCCGCCTGTTCATGCCGCGCGCGGCAAACTCTCGGGGTATTACTACCGTGATCCGTCTGGGCATCGTCGGCAGCAATTACGGGCGCACGGTGCAATTGCCGGCGTTCCGCGCCGACCCGCGTTGCGAGGTGGTGGCGCTCGCCGGCAGCAACGCTGCGCGCACCACGGAACTGGCCAACGCCGCCAACGTGCCCAAAGGCTACGGCGACTGGCGTGCTTTGGTCGAAGATGCCGACGTGCAGGCCATCACCATCGCCACCATGCCGAGCCTGCAGGCCGAGGTCGCGGTCGCGGCGCTTAAAATCGGCAAACCAGTGTTCGCTGAAAAACCAATGGCCAGCACGATGGCCGACGCGCGCGCCATGCTGCAGCAGGCGAAGCTGAGCGGCTTGCCGACCGGCATCGATTTCAACTTCACCGAAATCATGGTGTGGCTGCGCGCCAAGGCGATGCTTGACGCCGGCGCCATCGGCAAACTTCGTCATGTCGCCGTGCACTGGCACGTCGAAAACTATTCGATCCAGATGCGCATGCGCAATTGGAAGACTGTTAGAGATGACGGCGGCGGCGTGCTCGGCAATTTCATCAGCCACAGCTTCCATTATCTCGAATGGTTCGCCGGACCGATCGGCGGCTTGTCGGCGCACGTCTCGGGCCTGCCGGGCGACGCGGATCTCGAAACCACCGTGGCGATGGCGATAGATTTCACGTCCGGCGCCGCGTGCAGCCTCAGCATGAGTTGCGCGTCTTTTCGCGGCACTGGCCATCACATCGAATTCTTCGGCGAGGATGGCACGTTGATGCTGCACAATCCGACTGCCGACTACATGCGCGGCTTTGAATTGTCCTATGCCAAGCGCCCGGGCGCTCTGGAGCGCGTGCCGGTCACCGATCCTATCGATGCGCAATATCCGGACGGCCGCATCGCGCCGGTGTCGCGGCTCGCCAATAAATTTTTCGACGCCATCGAAGGCGGCAAGCAGACCGCGCCTGGCTTTACGGAAGGCTACCGCGTCCAGCGCCTGATCGACGCGGCGCAGCGTTCGCACCGGCAGGGCCAGTGGATCGACTTTGCGGCCGAAGACGCAAAGGAGACGCCGGTATGAACGGCGCCAAAGTTCTCGTCACCGGCGGCAGCGGATTCATCGGCTCGGCGTTGGTGAAGGCGCTGGTCAAAAGCGGCGCCAAGGTGCGCGTGCTCGATGACAATTCGCGCGGCCGGCCGCGCCGTCTTGCCGACGTCGAGAAAGACATCGAATTCGTCGGCGGAGACGTTCGCAATCCGGACGCGGTCGAACGCGCCGCGCAAGGCATGGACGAGGTGCACCACCTCGCCTTCGTCAACGGCACGGAATTTTTCTACAGCCAGCCCGACCTGGTGCTCGATGTCGGCGTGCGCGGCATGCTCAATGTGATCGACGCCTGCCGCAAGCACGACATCGGCAATCTCATTCTCGCCTCAAGCTCCGAGGTCTATCAGACGCCGCCAAATGTCCCGACCGCGGAGGACGCGCCGCTGTCGATTCCCGATCCGCTCAACCCGCGCTATTCCTACGGCGGCGGCAAGTTGATCAGCGAGTTGATGGCGATCAACTACGGCCGTAAATATTTCGAGCGCGTGCTGATCTTCCGGCCGCACAATGTCTACGGCCCCGACATGGGCTTCGAGCACGTGGTGCCGCAATTCGCCGTGCGCATGAAGACGCTTGGCGACGCGCAGCCTTCAGAAAAATTGCGCTTCGACATCCAGGGCACCGGCGAGGAAACCCGCAGCTTCTGCCACGTCAACGATCTGGTCGCCGGCGTCATGGTGATGCGCGCGCACGGCGAACATCTCGGCATTTATCATGTCGGCACCACCGAGGAAGTCTCGATCGCCGATCTGGCGCGCCGGGTCGCGGCGGTCGCCGGGCGCGAGATCGACCTGGTGCCGGGCAAGCTCCAGGCCGGCGGCACACCGCGCCGCTGCCCCGACATTTCGAAACTGGCGCACCTCGGCTATAAGCCGCGCGTGCCGCTCGACCAGGGTCTCAAACCCACGCTGGACTGGTACTGGCGC
>JANMSZ010000007.1:0-32026 GCA_031389925.1 Hyphomicrobiales bacterium
GCCGGCGCATGGCCGCGCTCGAGTTCGGACAAATAGACGTTGCGCGACGACAGCGCCAAGCCATCCGGCTCGCGCACCGTCGGCAGGCCGATCACCTTGACCGGCAGATCGATATCCTTGGCCATCTGCGTGACGACGCGAAGCTGCTGGTAGTCCTTCTGCCCGAAGATCGCGAAGTTCGGCGCAACTTGCGTGAACAGCTTGGCGACCACGGTGGCGACGCCGCCGAAAAAATGCGGGCGGAACTTGTCTTCAAGTCCAGCCAAGGCTGCGCCCTCGGGCGCAAGACGGGTGGCGAAGCCTTCCGGATACATCACCTCGGCCGGCGGCGCCCAGACCACGTCCACCTTTGCCCCAGTCTTGCCTAAATCGGTTAGCGTCTTGATGTCGGCCGCAAAGCGCCGCGGATAGCTGCCGAAATCCTCATGCGGGGCAAACTGGGCCGGGTTGACGAAGATCGACACCACGACGCACTTGGCCCTTCGCTGCGCCTCGCGCACCAAGGCCAGATGGCCGCGATGCAGGGCGCCCATGGTCGGCACCAGCGCGACGGTCTGGCGGGGGCGATAGGGCGCCAGCGTGCTGCGCAGCTTGGCAACAGTGCGGACAACGGTCGGTCGGTTTGCCATAATTCTGGGCCTTGTTAGGTTCCTGTCACGGAACCCCGTTAGCCATTAGCAGCAGAGGTTAATCCCTGCCATTCAGATTAATGGTTAAACTGGGATAAACTTGATAAAGTACCGTAAGTAATCGAGAATTGCCGGATCAAAGGACGCGTTCATGTTGGTCCAATCGATCCAAGAGTCGCCGCAATCTGCGCACGTCGTCGTGCTCGGCAACGAGAAGGGCGGCTCGGGAAAATCCACGACGGCCCTGCACATCGCGGTCGCCTTGCTCAAGGCCGGCCAGCGCGTCGCCACGATCGATCTCGACTCGCGCCAGCAGAGCTTCACCCACTACGTCGAGAACCGCCGCGCCTGGGCCGAGCGCGCCCGCATCAAGCTCGAGATGCCGACGCACTTCTGCGTCGCGCGTGCGCACGGCAATTCGGTTGAAGCCAACGAAGCCGAAGAGTTCAACAATTTCTCGAAAGCGATCAGCGCCATCGAGCATAGCCACGACGTCGTCGTGATCGACTCGCCGGGCAACGACACCTATCTGATGCGGCTTGCGCATTCGATGGCGGACACGCTGGTGACGCCGCTCAACGACAGCTTCGTGGATTTCGATGTGCTCGCCACGCTCGACCCGACCAATTTCACCGTCACCGGCGAAAGCCACTATTCCAGCATGGTGCGCGAAGCGCGCCGCCAGCGCCGCCTGGTCGATGGCAAGCTGACCGACTGGATCGTGGTGCGCAATCGTCTGGCCACGCTCGGCTCGCGCAACAAGCGGCTGGTCGGTGAGGGCATCGCCGAGCTTGGCAAGCGTCTCGGTTTCCGCAGCGTCGACGGTTTTGCCGAGCGCGTGGTCTATCGCGAATTCTTCCCGCGCGGCCTCACGGCCTTGGACGATCTCGACGAGCAGACGCTGGGCACGCGGCCCAATATGTCGCACGTCACCGCCCGCGAGGAAGTGATCGGGCTCTTGAACTCGCTCCGCCTGCCGATGTCGGAAAACGGCCGCCGCCGCGCCGCCGCCCGCGCCGAATGGTATTCGGTGATGGACCAGCCGCTGCAGGTCCACGACCTGCTGGCGTAACGCCGCACTCTCTTGCACTCGTTATCGGCTGTCGCCACCTAGGGCCTGCGCTCGCGCAGCGGGCTTTGATTAGGTGTAGACTGGCCGCATGAGCAAAGACCGCTCCCAAACTCCGGCGCCGGCCTCGTCGCGGCCCGAAATCGACGCATTCCTCGACCGCGTGAAGTCGCTCGGCCCGGCCGCGACCGCGGGCAAACGGGGACGGCTGGTCTTTGCGCTCGATGCCACCATGAGCCGGCAGCCGACCTGGGATTCCGCCTGTGCCTTGCAGGCCGACATGTTCCGCGAAGCCGCCTCCATCGGCGGGCTCGATATCCAGCTCGTCTACTTCCGCGGCCTGAACGAATGCCGCGCTTCCGGCTGGGTCGCCGGCACCGAGAAACTGGGCGGCCTGATGTCGGCGATCGACTGCCGCGGCGGGCACACCCAGATCGGGAAGGTGCTCAGCCACGCCCGCCAGGAGCACGCCCGGCAGCGCGTCCAGGCGCTGGTCTTCGTCGGCGACGCCATGGAAGAGGCGGTCGACGATCTTTGCGCCGCGGCGGGCGAACTCGGCTTGCTCGGCGTCCCGGTATTCATGTTCCAGGAAGGCGGCGACCCGGTCGCCGAAAGCGCCTATCGCGAGATCGCGCGGCTGTCGCGCGGCGCCTATTGCCGCTTCGACACCGGCGCGGCCAAGGAGCTCGGCGAGTTGCTGCGCGCGGTCGCGGCCTATGCCGCCGGTGGCATCAAGGCGCTGTCCGATCTGTCGGCCCGCAAAGCCGGCGCCGCGCGCCTGCTACTAACTCAGTTGCGCGCATGATCCCGAAAAGTGGGCACCGGTTTTCGGACAAGATCATGCGCAAAAGCGTAAGCGCATAGCACATGCCGACACTCATCTTCGGCGTCCTGATTTTAGTCGCGGCGCTGTGGGCGCTCGGCGTGGTCTCCAAGGTCGATCCCAAGATCGGCGCCCGCGTGCTCAAGGCCGGCGGCGGCATCCTGGCGCTCGGTCTGGCGGTATTCCTCGGTCTGCGCGGTGAAATCTGGATTGCGATACCGCTCGGCGGCTTTGGTTTAGGCCTGCTTGGATGGCTGCCGTTCGGGCCGGCGGGCTTTTCCGCGCGCACGCAGAAAACCAGCGGCAGGGTCTCACAGGTCCGCTCCGCCTATTTCGAGATGGAGTTGGATCACGACAGCGGCCAGATGCGCGGTCGTATCATCGCCGGCCGCCATCAGGGCGCGGCGCTTGAAAGCCTCGACGTCAAAACGCTGGCCGCCATGATTGGCAAAATCGATGACGAAAGCCGCGCGCTACTGGTGGCGTATCTTGACCGCCGGGATCCCAGTTGGAGTGAGCACGCGCAAGGTGACGCGGCAGCGGGGCGGGCTGCTACGTCCAGTGGAAAAATGTCGGAGCAGGAGGCCTACCAGATCCTTGGCGTGAAAGCGGGGGCGAGCGCCGGCGACATCAGGCGCGCGCACCGTTCGTTGATGAAGAAATTCCATCCCGACCAAGGGGGATCGACGTACCTGGCGGCCCGGATCAATGAGGCCAAGGAAGTCCTTATGCGCAGCCATCGCTGATGTACTCCAACAAACATCATCAGCGGCTCCTGGGTATCTGACGCAAACTCGTTATCGGTCGTTTTTTATCGCAAGGCTCATTTCCGAAATTGCTTTCGGCGGCCCGCGTTGATCTTTATCGTTCGCGTAATCTTGTCCGAAAACCGGTTCCCACTTTTCGGGATTACGCGTTAGTTCTTCAGCAACATGCAGGGTATTTCGCTGCGCTTGAGATGCTTGCAGGCGCTTTCCGCCTGATCTTTCTCAAGCCCGGCGAAGCGGGCGCGGTAGAGCGACTTGTCGCCTTTGGCGACCCGTTCGGTGAACGGATCGGCCTGGCCGAGTTCTTCCTTGGCTTTGCTTTGCGCCGTAGTCAGGCGCTGCTTGGCCTCGTGCTCGTCGGGGAAGGCGCCGACCTGGATCATCCAGCCGCCGCTGCGTGGTTTGGCCGCTGGCTCGACGGCCGGGATCGGCACGTTGTCGCTGGCCGAAGCGACCTTGGCCGGGGTCTTGGCCGGCAACACGCCAAGGATGCCGGGCTTGGCACCGGGCGGCGGCAATTGCGGCGTTTCGCCTTTGACGGTGACGATGTTGGTCACGCTCGCCGTGTTGGCCGGCGTCGGCGCGAGCTTGCGGCTGTCGGACGGCAGCGGCGACAGCGCTGCGGTGCGCATGCTGCCGGCATGGACGGTGACGGTCTTGACCGCGACCGGCTTGATCGGATCGGTCGAGCCGAGCGCCGGCGCCGAGGGCTCTGGCGCCATTGGCGCGGCAGGCGTCGACGCAGCGGCGGCGCGCAAGGCGACCGCGGTCTGTTCCTTCTCTTTCGACACGGGGACCGTTTCCGCGACCTCGATACCTTCAGTCACCGGCGGAATGGTGCGCTTACTGGACGCGATGTTGATGTTGTTCTCGATCAGGCTGACCACGCGCGCATCGCGCGCTCTCGCCGTGCGGCCGCCGAACACGACGGCGACGATATGACGGCCGCCGCGGTTGACCGACGTGACGATGTTGAAGCCGGAGGCGTTGACGTAGCCGGTCTTGATACCGTCGACGCCTTCGATTTGGCCGAGCAGATGATTGTGGTTGCGCATCGACTTGCCGCGGAACTCGAAGGTACGAGTCGAGAAGTAGCGATAGTAATTCGGGAAGCGGTCGAAGATGGCGCGGCCGAGCAGGGCCTGATCGCGTGCGGTGGTGATCTGCTGATCGTGCGGCAGGCCGGAGGCGTTGTAATAGGTCGTGCTCTTCATGCCGAGCGCGCGGGCCTTGGCCGTCATCAGTTTCGCGAAGCTCGGCTCATCGCTGCCGATGGCTTCGCCCACGATCACCGCGACGTCGTTGGCCGACTTGGTGACGATAGCGCGGATCGCGGATTCGACCTTGATAGTCTCGCCCGGCTTCAGCGCCAGCTTGGACGGCGCCTGCTTGGCGGCGTGCGGCGACACCGGGAGATCGGTGCTCATCTTGATCTTGCCCGCCTCGAGTTTCTCGAACAGCAGGTAGAGCGTCATGATCTTGGTCAGCGAGGCGGGATGGCGCGGACTGTCGGCTTCGGTCGCCTGCATCACCTTGCCGGTGTTGGCGTCGACCACGATCGACGCCGTTGGCGGCTGGTAGCTTTGCGCAGGGGCTGCGCGATGGCGTTTACGGCGGCCGCGCGCGTCGGCGTCACTGGCGATTGCAGTGAGGGCGATCACCACCGCCAGGCTGCAAGCGCCCCAGCGGAGACCACGACATACCTGGGCTCCCGCACGCAAAATCAGCTCTCCCCAACCCCGTTCTCTAGGCGGTCCTTGGGCGGTCTAAAGCCGCCAAACTAGGCGAATTTATAGCGCCATCGCGGCGCGACAATTTACGACCGTATGAGTCTAGGGTTTACAAATTGTTAAGCCAATCCCCTAGATTTTAGGGCATTTTTCGCATCGCAATATGACGGTTGACTTTATTGTGCAGTGCGGTATAAATTTAGTCATTCCCGGGAAGAGAACCGGGACACATGAGATCACCGGGAGAGGATCCACCATGGTCAAGAATTTCGAGGACCTGCAGCAGGTCGGCAAAGAAAACATGGAAGTCACGATGAAGTCCGCCGAGTCCATGTCGAAGGGCGCCCAGGCCATCGCGGTCGAGGTCGCGGATTACTCCAAGAAGGCCTTCGAAGACGGCTCCGCGATGCTGGAGAAGCTGTTCGGCGTGAAGTCGCTTGAGAAGGCGATCGAGCTGCAGTCCGAATACGCCAAGACCAGCTACGAAGGCTTCGTCGCCAAGGCGACCAAGATCGGCGAGCTCTATGCCGATCTGGCCAAGGAAAGCTACAAGCCGTTCGAAACGCTGATGGCGAAAGCCAAGGCTTAAGAACGTCGGTCTAACGATCGACTGCGACGCGTGCTTGTTAAGTAGCGTTTGCGTCTCGCGTCACAAAAAAAGCCCGGCCGGTGAGGCCGGGCTTTTCGTTATCTGAACCGCTTGCGGCGCCGCTATTTCGCCACGCGCAATTGGGTGAGTTTGGTGCCGATCGCGGTGAACACGGTGCCCAGGCCGCTCGACGTCGTCACCATGTAGAACTTCGTCGGGTCGCTGAATTTATCCGGACCGCCGGCGCAGTTTTGCAGCAGGGTCGACATCGGATCGCCGCCGGTATTGACGTGAATAGTATAGAGCGTGACGCCGGCGGTCTTGATATTGGCGCAGGTCCCTCTGCCGCTGGAATCGTACATGCGGTAGTCGACCGACGTGTTGGTGGAAGAACCGTTTCCATACCAGCGGTCCCAGGTGTTCAGGCCGTCCGACATCAGGATGATGACGTCGGTGTACGTGAAATTGGAATCCTTCGCCGGTGCGGTGTAAGGCCCAATCCCGGCCAGCGAATGCCAACCCATGACGAGACCGATGGGTTGATTTGTGCCGCCGTTGGGATCAAGTCCGTCGACGACCGAATTCATGTTCGTCCAATTGTAATTCAGGCCGATCGAGGCCGACGGGCAATAGCGGTCCTGTCGGGCCGGATATCGCGTGGTGATGTCGGTCGTCGACGGCGCGGTCGCGGTCTGGTCGTTGCCGGCATTGGTGCCGGGCGCCGTGGTCGAACCGCGGTCGGCAACGCAGCCGGTCCAGGTGCTGCGGGCGTTCGGGATCCACGCGTGCTCGAAATAGCCGTTGTTTGTTTTGCAAGTTTTGTTCTTGCCGTTGCCCGAGCACGAGCAATTGCTGTGGCCGGTGCACGTCGCCGAGCTGCCGGTGCTGCTGTAGGTCGTGCTGTTGTAGCAGCCGGAGTAGTAGAAGCCGGCTTTGGTGCCGTCTTTATTGCCGCCGTCCACGCCCGGACAGATGTAGCCCGAATAGCTGCCGCTTGACGGGATGTTGTTCGTATTCGAAGCGCCGGTAACCGGGCTGCTGACGCAGGTGAAACCGGTCTGATTGCTGCTGAACGGGCAGGAGTCGCCGGGCCCGGCTTGGTCAAACGTGCTCTTGTTCGTGCTGTTGGCCAGCCATGTGGCCATATAGGCCGGGGCCGCTTCCCATTCGCTCCAGTCGATCCAGTTCGCCTGGTAATTGCCGGCCCCGACGTTCACGCCACGGCTGAAAGGAATGATCGATACGTAGACATCACCGTCGGTGCCGGCGGCCGACTTCAGTTGAGTGAGCAAATCCTTGGTGGATGTCTTGAGCGCCGCCATCTTCCCGTCGGCATCCATCGACCCGGTCGTGTCGAGTACGAGCGCGACGCGCAGGCGCGACGAGCCCCATGCCGACGTGGAGGAGCCGTTCACTGTGATGTCGTTGTAGCCGATGACGCCGAGAAACGCGGTCGGCACCATAGCCGAGCCGTTCACGACCACCTTCGATCCGCCGGTCGCCGTATAGGTGGCGGAAATCACGATGTTCTTGGCTTCCGGCTTTAGGAACAGCGCGTTGAAATAGGCGAGCGCCTTGCTCTGCAAGTCGTCGTTGTTGATGGTCGCGGCGTCCTTCGAGAGCATCAACGCCGTCGAGTCGAGCGCGGCCTGCATCGCGGCCTTGACCGCGTTGGCGTGGCTATAGTCGACGGCGAAGCCGACGACGCCGACGATTGGCAACGTCGCGAGCGCGAAGGTGATGGCGACGTTGCCGGCGTGCTCGCCGCGGAAACGGGCCAAGGCGCGGCCAAGGCGGCCAAGACTGACAAGGCAGAACTGGGAAAGACGCGTCATGGCATATACCGGCAATCGTTGTGGATTGCCGTGGTCTAGTCCCAGGAAGAAAACAGAATGTACAACCGATTGCCGACAAACCGGGGTGTGCTGTAAAGGCTGATGCGATCGGTGGCTCAGAAGACAAACGCACGGCGCGCTTTAGGTGGTTAATGCCGCTTGCGTCGAATACCGCCAATTTCGTTCACATCCAAAAGAGAAAGGCCGCCTCGAGGAGGCGGCCTTTCGAACGTCTTCGCCGGTTCTGGCTTCGCCCGTTTTTATTTGGCGACGCGCAACTGGGTGAGGTTGGTGCCGATCGCGCTGAACACGGTGCCCAGGTTGCCCGCCGTCGTCACCTGGTAGAACTTCGACGGGTCGCTGAATTTATCCGGGCCGCCGGCGCAGCTTTGCAGCAGGGTCGACATCGGATCGCCGCCGGTGTTGACGTGAATGGTATAGAGCGTGACGCCGGAATTCTTGATATTGGCGCAGGTGCCGGCGCCGCTGCTGTTGTTGTCGAGCATCCGCTTGTCGATCTGTGTCTGGCTTCCGGACCAACGGTTTTCCGTGTTCAAACCGTCCGACATCAGGATGATGACGTCCTGATACTTGTAGGTCGAGTCTTTGGGAGGCGCGGTCAGCGGTCCACCGCCGACCAACGACTGCCAGGCCCAAACCAGGCCGATCGGCTGGTTGGTACTACCGGCCGGATACAGGCTATCCACCAGGCTGTTCATGGTGGTCCAGTTGTAGTTCAGGCCCATCATCACCGCGGGGCAGCCGCTGTACTGCTCAGCCGGAAACAGCGTCGAGACGGACGCGTCCGGCAGGGTCTTGTCGGCGGGATTCGGCGCGGTCACGAGTTGATCGTGGTTCTGGTCGCGGTCGGTGATGCAGCCGTTCCAGGTGTTGTGATTGTCCGGCACCCAGGTCGTCGTCGTGGTGCATTTCTTTTTCGACTTGCCGCTTTTGCCGGTTTTCTTCGTCGTGCAGGTCTGGGTGGACGTATCGTTGCCGTTATCGTCCTCCCATTCGCTCCAATCGATCCAGTTGGCGTTGTAATTGCTCGGACCGACGTTGACGTCCTTGCTGAACGGGATGATCGAGACGTAAACGTCGCCGTCGGTGGCGGCGGCGTTCTTGAGTTGGGTCAGCAAGCTCTTGGTCGCGCTCTTGAGCGCCGTCATCTTGCCGTCGGCGGCCATCGAGCCGGTGGTGTCGAGCGCCAGTGCGACGCGTAGGCGCGACGAGCCCCAGGCCGAGGTGGACGAGCCGTTGATGGTGATGTCGTTGTAGCCAATGATGCCGAGGAAGGCGGTCGGCACAACAGCCGAGCCGTTCACGACCACCTTGGATCCGCCGGACGTCGTATAGGTGGCGGTAATCACGATGTTCTTGGCTTCGGGCTTAGTGAACAGCGCGGTGAAGTAATTGAGCGCGTTGGTCTGCAACGTGCCGCTGCTGACGGTCGCGGCGTCCTTCGAGAGCATCAGCGCGGTCGAGTCGAGCGCGGCCTGCATTGCCGCCTTGACTGCGTTGGCGTGGCTGTAGTCGACGGCGAAGCCGACGGTGCCGACGATCGGCAAGGTCGCGAGCGCGAAGGTTACCGCGACGTTGCCGGCACGCGCCGTGCGGAATTCGCGAAGGCCGCGGCGAAACTTGGTCCAGAAAGTCATGACGTCCACCCGAATACGGTTGAATTCGAGTGTTGTCATAAACGCTGCTGTTAAAGCGCTGGTATACGGCGACCATGGAAATCCGGGCCTGTCGGTAAATGTCCGACACGCGCCCGCGACGGTAGTTCCATTCGGCCAAGGATTTGGTTGGTTAATACGACCTGCCTTCGATCGCACCAATGCCGATTAGTTCTTAGTCGACGTCGTTAATGCATGGTGTGAAAGTTCCCGGTGGAGCCGCTCGATCTTGCCGAACCGTGCCCAAAGCGGCTCGAATATGGGGAAAATTAGCCTCGGATCGTGCATCGGCGGCTTGTGATCGCGTAACCAGTGGATATCTGGTGCTGGGAGGGCAGAAACCGAGCGTTTCCTGTCCCGGATCGGGGCAATGCCCGCCAAGCATGTGTTTTACGCAAATTGCTGGCTTGGAATGGCGCTGCCAAGGTCATTAAGATGAGGGTGGCCGCGTGCCGGCGCGGCCATCGGGACGTTCAAGAAAGCTATCCGCTCGGCCATGCCAATGACCTCCATTGCAAACGACAAGTCCCGCACCCAGCTGAGCCCAGCCGGCCTTGCGTTGCGCGCCGGTGCCCCCCGCATGGCCGACGACGACCGCAAGAAAAAGGGCGATCCCGGCGGCCCCGGCACCGCGGTCATCACCAAGACTAAGACGCAGACCAAGCGGCCGAACCTGTACCGCGTGCTCATTCTCAACGACGACTACACGCCGATGGAATTCGTCACGCACGTGCTGGAGCGGTTCTTCGGCAAGGATCACGAGGCCGCGACGCGAATTATGTTGCATGTGCATCACCACGGCATCGGCGAGTGCGGGGTCTATACTTACGAAGTGGCCGAGACAAAAGTGACGCAGGTCATGGACTTTGCCAGAAAACATCAGCATCCTTTGCAATGCGTGATGGAAAAAAAGTGAGATTCGGGGGACGCCCAATACAATGAAGATGGGAAGCAAATGCCAACGTTCTCGCGAAGCCTAGAGCAATCTCTTCACCGGGCGCTCGCCCTCGCCAACGAGCGGCACCACGAATACGCGACGCTTGAGCATCTGCTGCTGGCGCTGATCGACGACCAGGACGCCTCCGCGGTCATGCGGGCCTGCAATGTCGACCTCGACAAATTAAAGCGCAGCCTCGTTGCTTATCTCGAATCCGAACTCGAAAACCTGATCACCGACGGCACCGAGGATTCCAAGCCGACGGCCGGCTTCCAGCGCGTGATCCAGCGCGCGGTCATCCACGTGCAGTCGTCCGGCCGCGAGGAAGTCACCGGCGCTAACGTGCTGGTGGCGATTTTCGCCGAGCGCGAGAGCCACGCCGCTTATTTCCTGCAAGAGCAGGACATGACGCGCTACGACGCGGTCAACTACATCAGCCATGGCATCGCCAAGCGGCCGGGCCTGACCGAGTCGCGCCCCGTGCGCGGCGCCGAGGACGAGACCGACAGCAAGAGCAGCGGCGACGAGCCCAAGAAGAAGGGCGACGCGCTCGAGGCTTACTGCGTCAATCTCAACAAGAAGGCCAAGGACGGCAAAATCGATCCGTTGATCGGCCGCGACAGCGAAATCAGCCGCACCATCCAGGTGCTGTGCCGCCGTCAGAAGAACAATCCGCTGTTCGTCGGTGAAGCCGGCGTTGGCAAGACGGCGATCGCGGAAGGTCTCGCGCGCCGCATTATCCACGGCGAAGTGCCGGAAGTGCTCAGGAACGCCACCGTTTTCGCGCTCGACATGGGCACCTTGCTCGCCGGCACGCGCTATCGCGGCGACTTCGAGGAACGGCTCAAGCAGGTGATCAAGGAAATCGAGGCCTATCCGGGCGCGATCATGTTCATCGACGAGATCCATACCGTCATCGGCGCCGGCGCCACCTCCGGCGGCGCGATGGACGCGTCTAATCTGCTCAAGCCGGCGCTGGCCGGCGGCTCGATCCGCTGCATCGGCTCGACCACGTACAAGGAATACCGCCAGTATTTCGAGAAGGATCGCGCGCTGGTGCGCCGCTTCCAGAAGATCGACGTCAACGAGCCGTCGATCCCGGACGCGATCGAAATCCTCAAGGGGCTCAAGCCGTACTTCGAGGAATACCACAAGCTCAAATACACCAACGAAGCCATCAAGGCGGCGGTCGAGTTGTCGTCGCGTTACATCCACGACCGCAAGCTGCCGGACAAGGCGATCGACGTGATCGACGAGTCGGGCGCGGCGCAGATGCTGCTGCCGGAAAGCCGGCGCAAGAAGACCATTGGCATCAAGGAGATCGAAATCACGATCTCCACCATGGCTCGCATCCCGCCCAAGACCGTGTCGAAGGACGATGCCGAGGTGCTGCGGCATCTCGAGCACACGCTCAAGACCACGGTCTACGGCCAGGACAAGGCGATCGAGGCGCTGTCGTCGTCGATCAAGCTGGCGCGCGCCGGTTTGCGCGAACCCGAAAAGCCGATCGGCTGCTATCTGTTCTCCGGCCCGACCGGCGTCGGCAAGACCGAGGTCGCCAAGCAATTGGCGCTGTCGCTCGGCGTGGAACTGATCCGCTTCGACATGTCGGAATACATGGAGCGGCACACCGTGTCGCGCCTGATTGGCGCGCCGCCGGGCTATGTCGGCTTCGACCAGGGCGGCCTTTTGACCGACGGCGTCGATCAGCATCCGCATTGCGTGCTGCTGCTCGACGAAATCGAGAAGGCGCATCCCGATCTGTTCAACGTGCTGTTGCAGATTATGGATCACGGCAAGCTGACCGATCACAACGGCAAGCAGGTCGACTTCCGCAACATCGTGCTGATCATGACCACGAACGCGGGCGCGTCGGATATGGCCAAGGCGGCGTACGGCTTCACGCGGACCAAGCGGGAAGGCGACGACACCGAGGCGCTCAACCGGCTGTTCGCGCCGGAATTCCGCAACCGTCTCGATGCCACCATCACCTTCGCGCATCTGTCGCAGGACGTGATTGCCAAGGTGGTCGAGAAGTTCGTGCTGCAGCTCGAAGCGCAACTCGGCGACCGCAACGTCACCATCGAACTGTCGGAAGAGGCCGCGCGCTGGCTGATCGCCAACGGTTACGACGAACTGATGGGCGCACGCCCGATGGCGCGCGTCATCCAGGAGCACATCAAGAAGCCGCTGGCCGACGAAGTGCTGTTCGGTCACCTGAAGTCCGGCGGCCACGTCCGCGTCATCGTCGACAAGGACGAGAACGGCCGCGACAAGCTCGGCTTCGAGTATCTCGATGGGCCGATCACGCCGAAACCGGAAAAGCTGCCAGCGGTGCGGGCCAAGACCAAGCGCCGCTCGCCGCGGCCGAAGCCGAAAGGCGACGGCGGCAAAGACGGTGGCGGCAAGCGCGGCTCGGTGCCGAAGGTGCCACTGGCCAAGGTCTGACGGCGGATTGAAACGACAAAAGGCCGAGCTTCGTGCCCGGCTTTTTTATTGGGCTTTCCTGTTAGGCTTCCGTGTTCACCTGGGCTTTTTTGCAGGCGGCTTATGCGCGCCGCCAGCGCCGGTTGCAGCGCAGGCAGGGCTGTGACATGAGCGGAGGCCATGCCGGAAGCAGCGCAACTCCCCGAAACCGAGCCATCGACCGCCAGCCTTTTCTTCGCCGGCCTGCGATCGGCGCTGACGTCGGTGTTCTTTCTGGTGCTCGCCGGCACGTATGTCGGTATGGGCGCGCTGGCCCATGATTTCGGTTTTGCGCCGTGGTGGCTGGCGCTGTCGTCGATACTGGTCTGGGCGGCGCCCGCGCAGGTGATCCTGATCTCGGCGCTCGGCACCGGCGCCTCGCTGTTCGAAGCGGCGCTTGCCGTATCGCTGAGCGCAATAAGACTGTTTCCGATGGTGGTGGCATTGCTGCCCCTGCTGCGCGGGCCCAGCACGCGGCTGCGCGATCTGCTGCTGCCGGCGCATTTCACCTCGGTCAGCATGTGGGTGGAATCGCTGCGGCTGCTGCCGGGCATGCCGCAGCACAGGCGCATCGCCTTCTGTAACGGCCTGTCGGTCGGCTACATGGGCACCGCCGTCGTTTTCGGCTTTGTCGGCTATTACCTGGCCGCCGGCCTGCCGGTGTTGCTGGCGGCGACCTTGCTGTTTCTCACGCCGATGTCGTTTCTGATCTCGACGGCGAACAACGCCCGCATGATGGTCGACAGACTGGCCTTCGGCTTCGGTCTCGTGCTCGGGCCGCTGCTGACTTATTTCGCCGTTGGGCTCGACCTGATGTGGACCGGCCTGATCGGCGGCACGCTGGCCTATCTGGTGCATCGCTTCCGCGAGGCGACGCAATGAACGCCGTGCTCGCCGAGCTGTGGCCCTATCTGGTGCTGATCCTGGCCGGCTATCTGCCGAATGAAATATGGCGGGTGCTCGGGCTGATGCTGGCGCGCGGCCTCAACGAGGATTCCCAGATCGTGGTGTGGTCGCGCGCGGTGGCGACCGCGCTGTTGGCCGGTGTCGTCGCCAAGCTCATTCTGTTTGCCAATGGCGCGCTGACCACCGTGCCGCTGTCGGTGCGGGTAGGGGCGGCCGTCGTCGGATTTCTGGCCTTTGCGCTGATCAAGCGTTCGGTGTTTGCCGGCGTTATCGTCGGCGAGGCGGCGCTGCTGATCGGCGGCTATCTGTTCGCGCGTTAGCCGGCGGCGATGGCCGCCGCGAGTTTCTTGGCTTGCTCAGCCAGCGCGTCCGGTTTTTCCTTCTCGCTTGCCGGCGGCTTCATGGCGGCGCCGGCTTTGCGCGGAATGACGTGGACGTGCAGGTGGAACACCACCTGGCCACCGGCGCCCTCGTTGAACTGCTGGATGGTGATGCCGTCGGCGCCAAAGGCGGTCATCGCGCCTTTCGCGACCTTCTGCGCCACCGTCATGACATGCGCCAGATCGGCCGCGCTGACGTCGAGCAGATTGCGCGCTGGCGCCTTCGGCAGCACCAGCGTATGACCGGGCGCGCGCGGCATGATGTCGAGGAAGGCCAGCGCCTTGTCGTCTTCATAGACTTTGTAGCAGGGCAGTTCGCCGCGCAGAATCTTGGCGAAGATGTTGTTGGGATCGTAGCTCGGCATCGGCGCTCCCCGAATCGGCTCTTTGTTTTCTGCGCATGATCTTATCCGAAAACCGGTACCCACCCTCGGATCAAGTCCAAGGGCAAGCTTTTCGGGATCATGCGCCGGCTACTCTTGCTCGACCAAATCCTTGCGGAATGGCGCGGCCGCCGCAAGCTCTTCACCGGCGGCTTTTATATAAGCGCGCTCGCGGGCGAGATATTCGGCGACTGCCCGGCGCAGGCCTGGATTGGCGATGTAATGGGCTGAATAGGTGGTGTGCGGCAGGTAGCCGCGCGCCAGCTTGTGCTCGCCCTGGGCGCCGGCCTCGACCCGCTTGAGCTTATGGGCGATGGCGTATTCGATGGCCTGATAGTAGCAGACCTCGAAATGCAGGAAGGGGTGGTGTTCGACCGCGCCCCAGTTACGGCCGTAGAGCACCTCGTCGCCGATGAAGTTGATGGCGCCGGCGATCCAGCGGCCGGCGCGCTTGGCCATGACCAGCAGGATCCGGTCGCGCATGGTCTGCCCGACAAGCGAGAAGAATTCGCGGGTGAGGTAAGGGCGGCCCCATTTGCGTGAGCCAGTGTCCATGTAGAACGCGAAGAACGCGTCCCAGACCTCTTCGGTCAGGTCCGAGCCGGTGAGCCAGCACAGCTCGATGCCGGGTCCCAGCGCTTCCTTGCGCTCGCGGCGGATGGTCTTGCGCTTGCGCGACGACAGGGCGGCCAGGAAATCGTCGAACGTCGCGTAGCCATTATTGAACCAATGGAATTGCTGGTCGGTGCGCTGAAGATAGCCGCGGTCGCCGAGCATCCGCCATTCCGCTTCGGTCAGGAACGTGACATGCGCGGACGAGAGTTCGCTGGCAGTTGCGATCTCGGCCAAAGCATCGGCGAGCGCGCCGCGCACAGCCTCGGCCTGCAGACCGGGCCGCGCCAGCAGGCGGGGGCCGGTGACGGGGGTAAAGGGCACTGCCACCTGGAGCTTGGGGTAATAATCGCCGCCGGCGCGCTCGAAGGCCTCGGCCCAGCCCTGGTCAAAGACGTACTCGCCTTGCGAATGGGACTTCACATAGCAGGGTGCGCAGCCAAGCAACGTGCCCTTTGCGTCCTCCATCAGGAGGTGGCGCGGCTGCCAGCCAGTGCGGCTGCCGACCGAATGAGACTGTTCACAAGCGGATAAAAAAGCGTGTGATAAGAATGGATTGCCAACATATCCTCGTGTTGATAACTCCGTGGATAAATCGTCCTCATGTGTTGGTTTAGCTGCGGCCAGGACAGCGGCGCAGGCATCCCAGGCCGCCGCCGGGGCCTCGGCGATCGACTTGACGATGCGGATTTTGAGGTCGGGCTTGGTCATCGCGGGCCATCGTGTGTAGCCCGACTTTATGCCCGAAATCGGTCGATGTGATCAGGCGTTTCCAGGTGACGCGCCCGCGTCAGCGGCAGGCTTGGTGCAGGCAGGCTTGGTGCAAGCGCTAGGGCCGCCCGCCCTCGAAGATCATCTGGTCGGCCCAGCGCGAGGCGGTGCGGCGGTCGTCCTCGCTGCGCACCGTCCAGGTCAGCAGCGGCAGTCCGAACACCCAGCGCGCGACCAAGGGCGCGACGGCCGGCAGGTCCTTGACGCCATAGGCGACGAAGTGCGGCCGGGTGCGAAAGCCATGCAGCAGGAACGCCATGCGGCGTTTCTTGGCAGGCGGCATGCGGTCCCATTCGTGATGCGCATAGTGCCGCTCGGCAACGATGCCGCGGACCAGCGATGGCGCGATCTGCCGCGCCGTTTCGACAAGGTAAGGGTCGAACGACATGACCGCCGCCGGCCCGCTGTACGCGGCGAGCACGTGCGCCGCGCGCTGCACCGGGCGCGGGTCGCCATCGAAATGGCTTTTGAGTTCAATCACCAGCGGCACGCGTCCGGCGACCAACTCGCATAACTCGCTCAGCGTCAGAATGCGGTCGGTGGTTGTCTTGAAGTGGGCCGCCTTGATCTCGGCCGCGCTCATGTCCGCCAAACGCCCCATGCCTTCGGTCAGCCGGCCGAGTGCATCGTCGTGATGCACCATGGCCTCGCCGTCGGCGCTGATCTGGACGTCGGTCTCGATGGCGTAGTCGCCGGCAATGGCGGCAGCGAAGGCTGAAGCCGTGTTCTCGATCACGCCGCCGGCGGCGTTGTGCAGCCCTCGATGCGCGATAGGTCGCGCGGTGAGCCAATCGAGCTGTGGAATTAACATTATTCCTTTTTGCGCATGATCTTATCCGAAAACCGGTTCCCACTTTTCGGGATCATGCGCTCACCTCGAACATGCCTTCGACTTCGACCGCGGCGTCCGCGGGGAGCGCCGACACGCCGACGGTGGAGCGGGCGTGGCGGCCTTTGTCGCCGAACACCTCGACCATCAGATCGGAGGCGCCGTTCATGACCTTCGGCCCGTCGGTAAAGCCGGGCGCCGAATTGATGAAGCCGCCGAGCCGCACCACGCGGACCACCTTGTCGAGGTCGCCGATCTCGGCCTTGATCTGGGCCAGCAGGTTGACCCCGCAGGCACGGGCAGCCTTTTGCCCATCCTCGACCGAGACGCCGGCGCCCAACTGGCCCTTGGCCGCGAGCTTGCCCTCGGCGCCGAAGCATAGCTGGCCAGACACCACCAGGATGTTGCCGGTACGCACGCAGGCGACGTAATTGGCGATCGGTTTGGCCGGGCTCGGCAACTCGATACCGAGATCCGCGATCTTTTGCTCAACCGTGCCGGCCATCAATACCTCCTGGATTCGACGGATGATCTCTTGGCTGATCGGGACGGGGTGCGCAAGCGGGGTGCGCCTCGGTTGCCGAAAGCCTAAGTGGCCTCTATCTTGCCGCACTCTTCGCATCTTTCTTATGCCGAACACGGCTCCAACGCTGCCGCGGAGAGGCCCGCATTTCATGATTGCCAACGCCCGATGGCTTGTTCCGGTGGCCCTGGCCATCGGCTTTGCAGCGATTGCCACTGCCCACCACCCGGCCTCGGCCGCGCCGCCGACGGACAAGGTGTTGCTGGCGCCGCACCGGGCTGTCTACGATCTCAAATTGTTGAAATCCCAAAGCAGCCGCGGCGTGCAGGGCGTGCGCGGGCGCATCCTCTATGATTTTTCCGGCAATGCCTGCGACGGTTACGACCTGAAATTCCGCCAGGTCTCGGAACTCGATTCCGGCGAGGGCAAGGCCGCGCTCAGCGATTTGCGTTCGACCACCTGGGAGGACGGCACCGCCAAGAAATTCCGCTTCAACTCGGAAAATCTGGTCAACGCTACACGCACCGACGTCGTGAACGGCCGCGCCGAACGCAACGCAGACAAGGTCGCGGTCAACCTCAGCAAGCCGAAAGAAAAAACGCTGACCGTTCCGGCTGGCTCGGTGTTCCCGACCGAGCATATGCGCCGCATCATTCTTGGCGCGCGCGAAGAAAAGACTATTCTGGAATTTCCGGTCTATGACGGCTCGGAAACCGGCGAGAAGCTCTACAACACGCTCACCATCATCGGCCGCCCGATAGCCCCCGGCGCGAAGCCGCCGACGGACGCCGCGGCCAAAGTGCCGGCCATGGCTAAGTTGGCGCGCTGGCCGGTCACCATCAGCTATTTCGAGAAGCAGGAAGAGAAGGATGAACGCGGCGGCGAACAGACGCCGGTCTATTCGATTTCGTTCGAGCTTTACGAAAACGGCATTTCCCGCGGACTAGTCCTCAACTACAGCGATTTCAGCATTTCCGGCGAAATGACGTCGCTGGAGTTGAAAAAGGAAAAAGCCTGTCCCTAGGATAAGCTCCTAAGTGCGCCAATTGCAGGACTAGAGTCCGATTCAAGGGCCAATCAGCCCATAAAGTCCGCTTTCCGACTTAGTCATCGATTTAACGCCGCTGAAGCGCGTATTTATCGCGAATCCCCGCAGCAATTGCTGTAGAGCTTTGAGGGGGCTTTGCATTCATGAGCGTTATGACCACCCACAGCGTCAAAGAAGATGAGCTCGAGGCCGAGAATATCGGTCTGCGTGAACTCATAGCGCAGGCCGGACTCGATGCCGCGCGTCTGCTGAAGCAGGCCGGCGTCGACGCTTCCGACAACGAGACGGCCAAGCAACTACAGCGTTTGTTGCTCGAAGAACTGCATCACCGCGTGAAGAATACGCTGGCGACGGTCATCGCAATCACCTCGCAAAGCTTGCGCAGCGCCGAAACCCTTGAGCAGGGCCGCTTCGCCGTTGAAAATCGCCTGGTCGCACTCGGCCGCGCGCACGATCTGCTGCTGCAAGCAAACTTTACCAGCGCGCATCTGCCCGCCGTCATTCGCGCCGCCATTACTCCTTTCGACGACCAGCAGATGTCGAAATTCGCGGTGCAGGACACCGATCTTCATATCGTCGCCGCCGCGGTGTTGCCGCTCACGATGTCGCTCAACGAACTCTGCACCAACGCCGTCAAATACGGCGCGCTCTCGGTTCCGGCGGGACGAATAGCGATCAAGGCGGCGGTTGACGAACCGGCCCAGCGGTTCAAGCTCTCCTGGACGGAAACGCGCGGGCCGCCTGTTCAAGAGCCGAAGCGCCGCAGCTTCGGCACGCGCCTGATCACCAGGCTTGCGGATCAACTCCATGGCGAAGCCCGGCTCAAATATCAGCCGGAGGGTGTCGAATACGAACTCGATATCCCCTTGGCCGGGCTGCGGGCGAAAGCAATCCACACGGCGGTCTAGCGCTAATCCTCTTCCAGCGTGATCCCCTTGACCACCGCGTCCTTGCCGAACTTCGCGCGCAGTTTGTCGATGGCGATTTCGGCGCCCGCGGCGCGGCGGTCGATCAAATCGGAAAGATCGTCGCCGGTGGCGTCTTCCAGGTTGGTGACACCGATGCCGATCAGGCGGAAGCGGGTGCCGCCGACTTCATGACCGAGCAGATCGCGGCCCGCGGCGAAGATGCGGGACGCCAACTGCGTCGGGTGGCCGAGCGAGCGCGCCCGGGTACGGATTTTGAAGTCGGCGGTCTTGAGTTTCAGCGTGACGGTCGATCCGGACAGCGCATTGGCTTTCAGCCGGGTGGAGACGCGTTCGGTTAGATCCCACAGATGCTGCTCGAGCGGCCGGAACTCGCTGATGTCGGCGTTGAACGTGGTCTCCGCCGACACGCTCTTGGTCTCGCGGTCGGCGCTGATGGTGCGCTGGTCGAGCCCGCGCGCCAGATGCCATAGCCGCATGCCTTCCTCGCCGTAGCGCCGCATCAGTTCGGTCTTGTCGGCGCGCTGCAAGTCGGCGATCAGGCGATAGCCGTCGCCGGCGAGCTTGGCGGCGCTGACCGCGCCGACGCCGTAGATGAAGCCGACCGGCTTGGGCGCGAGGAATTCCGCGGCCTCGGTTTGGCCGAGCACGGCAAAGCCGCGCGGCTTGTCCATGTCGGACGCGATCTTGGCGAGGAATTTGTTGGCCGAGAGGCCGATGGAAACGGTGATGCCGATGTCGCGCTCGACCTGGCTGGCAAAGCGCGCCAGCACCTTGGCGGCGCTCATGCCGTGCAGCCGTTCGGTGCCCGTGAGATCGAGGAAGGCTTCGTCGATCGACAGCGGCTCGACCAGCGGCGTCAGGTCGAACATCGCCTTGCGCACTTCGCGGCCGGCTTTGACGTATTTCGCCATGTTCGGCTTGATCACCACCGCGTTCGGGCAGCGCCGCAGCGCCTCGAACATCGGCATGGCCGAGCGGATGCCGAAGGTGCGCGCCACGTAGCAGCAGGCGGCGACCACGCCGCGCTTGCCGCCGCCGACGATGACCGGTTTGTCGATGAGGGCAGGGTCGTCGCGCTTCTCGATGGTGGCGTAGAAGGCGTCGCAATCGATATGGGCGATGGTGAGGGTGGAGGCTTCCGGATGCCGCACCAGCCGGGGCGAGCGGCAGGCCGGACACCGCGACGCGGTCTCTGGCGCCTCGGCCAGGCAATCGCGGCAGAAGCTCACGGCACTTCGCGCTCCCAGTTGCCGCCGCCCAAGGCTGTACGAGCAACGCCAATATGGGCGGGATCGATGCCGGCCTCGGCGGCGAATTCGGTGACCATCTTCTCGTCACCGGCGACATAATCGAGTACGCCGGCCAGGAAGCCCGGTTCCGAGCTCGCGGCGCGAATCTCGGCCGGCCCGATGCCGGTAATGGCCAGAAACCGCCCCAGGCGCTCTGCATCGCCCGCAATGTAGGTAAGCGCCTGAATTGCAAGCGATTCTGCGACCTCGACCGTCAATGAACGCGGGGCTTTCATCAGTTAAATTTGCCTTTCCGTAAGATTTCGCCACTACCTTGATGCCTGATCATGCCCGACCGAAGGCGGCCTGGCGACGCCGCATCCGCGGGCTGAGGCACTTTGGGGACAAATGGGGCAATGCCGAAGACCGTCCTGATCGTGGAGGACAACGAGCTGAATATGAAGCTCTTCCACGATCTTCTAGAGGCTCACGGTTATGCGACCGTGGGCACCCGAAACGGTATCGAGGCGCTCGATCTTGCGCGCAAGTACCGGCCCGACCTGATTTTGATGGACATCCAACTGCCGGAAGTTTCCGGCCTCGAAGTGACCAAATGGCTCAAGGACGATCCGGAACTCAAGGCCATACCGGTCGTCGCGGTGACCGCCTTCGCCATGAAGGGCGACGAGGAGCGCATCCGCGAGGGCGGCTGCGAAGCCTATCTGTCCAAGCCGATCTCGGTGGGCAAGTTCATCGAGACCATTCGTCATTTCCTCGGCCCAGCGTGATGGTGCAACGATGACCGCTCGCGTTCTCGTCGTCGACGACATTCCGGCCAACGTGAAGCTCCTTGAAGCGCGGCTGTCGGCCGAATATTTCGACGTCGCCACCGCCTATAGCGGCGCCGAGGCGCTGGCGCTGTGCGAACGCGCCGAATGCGACATCGTCCTGCTCGACGTCATGATGCCGGACATGGACGGCTTCGAGGTCTGCAAGAAGCTCAAGTCTAATCCCGCCACTCACCATATTCCGGTGGTGATGGTTACCGCGCTCGATCAGCCCTCCGACCGCGTCCGGGGCCTGGAAGCCGGCGCCGACGATTTCCTCACCAAGCCGGTGACCGACGTCGCGCTGGTGTCGCGCGTGCGCTCGCTGGCGCGGCTGAAGATGGTGACCGACGAGTTGCGCATGCGCGCGCTGACGTCGAAGGAAATCGGCATCCAGTCGCCGGAGCGCGACGCGGTCGCGGAAACCGGCCGCAACGGCCGTATTCTGATCGTCGACGACCGGCAGGCGTCCTGTGAGCGCATGGTCGCGACTCTGTCGACCGAACACGCCGTCGACGTCGAGAGCGATCCGGCTGAAGCGCTGTTCCACGCCGCCGAAGGCAATTACGACCTGATGATCGTGTCGCTCGGCCTCAAGGATTACGACGGGCTGCGGCTGTGTAGCCAGATCCGGTCGCTCGAGCGCACGCGCAGCGTGCCGATCCTCGCGGTCGCCGAAGCCGACAACAATGCGCGGCTGGTGCGCGGCCTGGAGATCGGCGTCAACGATTACCTGATCCGGCCGATCGACAAGAACGAGATGCTGGCGCGCGTCCGCACCCAGATCAAGAAGAAGCGCTACACCGAGCGCCTGCGCGACAATGTGCAGATGTCGATCGAGATGGCGATCACCGACGCGCTGACCGGGCTGTTCAACCGCCGCTACATGGAAATGCATCTGGCGAGTCTGGTCGAGCAGGCGGCGTCGCGCGGCAAGCCGATCGCGGTGATGATCCTCGACATCGATTACTTCAAGTCGGTCAATGATACGCACGGTCACGATGCCGGCGATGACGTGCTGCGCGAATTCTCGATCCGCATCCGCAAGGCGATCCGCAACATCGACCTGGCCTGCCGTTACGGCGGCGAGGAATTCGTCATCGTGATGCCGGAAACCGACATGGCGGTGGCGAGCGTGGTGGCCGAGCGCATCCGCCGCCGCATCGCGACCGAGGCTTTCGCGATCCAGCAGGGGACGAAGAACCTCGAGGTGACGATCTCGATCGGCATCGCCGCCATCGGCGTGCCGGGGGACAATGCGGCGGCGATCCTCAAGCGGGCCGACACCGCGCTGTATCGCGCCAAGCGCGACGGCCGCAACCGCGTCGTCCAGGACGCAGCGGCGGCGTAATTCCCCCGCAATCTCAAAGAGCGCTCAAAACGGATTTGGACGGTTTCCGCCGCTGATCTAACGTCGGTCGGCGGTCACTGATTCGGGCTGCGCTTTTCGGCGTGCCAAACCTTGAACTAAAGCCTTAGCCCTGCGGAGTTGCCCAGGTCCGCCGCATCTCCTGGGTCCGTGGGGTTCGGCCGGCTGGAAGGGACGCGAGGGGCCTCCTCGTGACGTTTCCGGCCGGCCACCTTATTTTAAGTCATTCCGGGCGCGCGTCTCCGCGGCGCGGATGACAGACGTCAAGGCCGGACGATGGTCCAGCCTTTTTCACCCAGCTCCATCAGCGTCACCACGCCGGCCGGAACGCGCGTTACGAGAACGCCATTCTGTCTTGGTCCGAAAAAGCGAAAGGCGCCCACCGGGCGCCTTCTGCGTCACGTAGCTCGGCGTGCGAACTACTTGATCTTGGATTCGGTGTACTCGACGTGCTTTTTCGCGACCGGATCGTACTTGTTCTTCTTCAACTTGTCGGTCTGGGTGCGCGAGTTCTTCTTGGTCACGTAATAGTGCCCGGTGCCGGCGCTCGACACGAGCTTGATCTTGAGACTGGCGGCTTTAGCCATGGAAACGTCCTCGAAAAGGGATATTGGGGGCGGTTTTTGCCGTTGGCGGGGACCCTACTGTCCAAGCGCCAAATGTCAAGAAACGGCGGCTCTGGCCCAAAGCCTGCTGGAAAAAGATGTTGTATTATTAGCAAATACAACCGCAAAATCGGTGCAGAAAAGGGAGGGGCGTCATGGGATGGCCGAACGATCCGCGACCGGCAAAAAGCCTTGTCGCTTTGCGCAACCAGATCAACGCACTGTCGCCGCATCGCAGCGTCTCGTCAGACGGACTGCTGGCCTCGGGGGCTCATACGCAGGCCAATCCAACATCAGACCACGAACCGCGCATTGGCGACAATGGCATTGGCGTCGTGACGGCTATGGACATCACGCACGATCCTGCTCACGGGATCAATTCCGAGGCGCTGGCCGAGGCTCTGCGAGCCGCAAAAGACGAGCGCGTCAAATACATCATCTCGAATAAGAAGATCGCGAGCGGCACCGGCCAGAGCCATCCGGCCTGGGAGTGGCGGCCGTATCCTGTGCCGCCGAACAGAAATCCGCACGACCATCACGTCCATATCTCCGTTAAGTCGGCTAAGGAGCACTATGACTCGACCGCGCCGTGGGTGATCAATCTCAGCCCGTCGCCGGTCGAGATTGCAGCACCACCCGTCGTTACCGATCCGCTGTTGCGCGAGGGCGCGAGCGGCGCCGAGGTCGTTCGGCTTCAAACTCTGCTGAATGCCAAGGGCGCCACGCTTGTCATCGACGGTGACTTTGGCAATGCGACGAAGATGGCGGTGAGAGTGTTTCAGAACGCCAAAGGTTTGGTCGAAGATGGCGTTGTCGGCCAACAAACCTGGACCGCGCTGAAAGCCTGACCGCTACAGCAGTTCGCGAAAGAACTGCTGGTCCTGCATGAAATAGAACGGCACCGGCAGGCTGTGCGCCATGCCGGCGGCGACGCGCGCCGCCAGTTCCTCCAGCACCACGCCGGTAATGGTCGGCATGTCGAGGTGAGTTGCTTCCTCGATCGGGATCCAGACCAATTCAACCAGTTCGGTGTTTTCGCCGACCACGCCCTCGATCTTGTGCGCGATCAACGTGGCGTCGGCCGTGAAGAAACGGGTGTCGAAACGCCGCGGCCGCCGCGGCGGGGTGATGGCGCGGGCGATGAAATGCATCTGCGCGAGATCGGGATAGATTTTAGCCTCGGCGAATGGTGCCCAATCCTCGGCCGGCGTCTTCGGCGCATCGGCCTGCTTGATGCCGAGCAGAAGGCCGGTCTCTTCAGCCATTTCGCGCACCGCCGCCAGCGCAAAGCCGCGCGCCAGTTCGGCGCTCGGCTCGGCGACGCGCTCCAGCAGTTTGGCCAGCGTGTCGGGATGCAACTCGGTCGCCGCCTGCATGTTGCGGTCCTGCGCCTCGATGCGCCCGCCCGGAAACACGAATTTGCCCGGCATGAATTTATGACCGGCGTGACGGCGGCCGAGCAGCACTTTCGGCTGCGGACCGGCGCGGTCGATCAGCATGATGGTCGCGGCGTCGCGCGGTTCGCTGTCCGGGAACGACTGGTCACGCTCCGACGACGTCATCTTGTCGGTCATGCGCTTGCCGTGGTCGTCGCTCATCGTGATTTCCGTTTCTTATTGCGGTGATGCCGGTTCGGTTTGCGGTGGTCGACGTTTCCCGGCCGCCGCTGTTGATGCTGCTGCCTGCGGCGCGGGCCGTCCATCCGCCCTTCGGACAAAAGCTCGAACCGCAACGCGCCGGCAACGGGGGCGGCTTCCACAAGTTTGACGGTGACGGCGTCGCCCAGCCGGTAGGTCATGCCGGTGCGGCCGCCGATCATGGCGCGCGCGGCCTCGTCGTAGCGGAAATACTCGTCTCCGATGGTGCGGGCCGGCACGAAGCCGTCGGCGCCCGTTTCGTTGAGCTTCACGAACAGGCCGGCGCCCACCATGCCGGAGACGCGGCCCTCGAAGCTGGCGCCGATGCGGTCGGCGAGGAAGTGCGCAATCAGCCGGTCTTTGGTCTCGCGTTCGGCGACCATGGCGCGGCGCTCGGTCGCGGAAATCTGCGCGCCGATCTCGGCGAGCTCTTTGACGTCGGTGGACTCAGGCAGGCCATCGGAGCCGAGCTTGAGCGCGCGGATCAGACCGCGATGCACGATCAAATCGGCGTAGCGGCGAATAGGGGAGGTGAAGTGCGCATAGCGGCGCAGGTTCAAGCCGAAATGGCCGTAGTTCTCGGCGGCATATTCAGCCTGCGCCTGCGAGCGCAGCACGACTTCGTTGACCAGTTGCTCGCGCTCGCCGCCTTTGACGCTTCCCAGGATTTGGTTGAACGTCACGGGCCTCAACGCGCCCGCCTTGGCGAGCGAAATTTGCAGGCTCGCCAAAAATTCGCGCAACGAATTGAGCTTCTCGATCGACGGTTCGTCGTGTACGCGATAGACCAGCGGCACGCGAGCCTTCTCCAGCGTCTCGGCCGCAGCGACGTTGGCGAGGATCATGAATTCTTCGATCAGCTTGTTGGCGTCCTGGCGTTCTGGGACGATGACGCGGTCGACCGTGCCGTCATGCTTGAGCAGGATTTTGCGCTCCGGCAGATCGAGATCGAGCGGCTGGCGCTCGGCGCGCGCCCGCGTGAGGGCCTCGTAGGCAGCGTAAAGCGGCTCCAGCACCGGCTTGAGCAGCGGGCCGGTGGTGTCGTCGATGTTGCCGTCGATGGCGGCCTGCGTCTGCTGATAGGACAGCTTCGCCGCCGACTTCATCATGATGCGGTGGAACGTGTGCGAACGCTTGCGCCCGTCAGCGCCGATGATCATGCGCACCGCCAAAGCGGCGCGATCTTCTAGCGGCCGCAACGAGCACAGGTCGTTGGAAATGCGCTCGGGCAGCATCGGCACGACGCGGTCGGGGAAGTAGACTGAATTGCCGCGCACCAGCGCTTCGCGGTCGAGAGCGGAGTTCGGCGTGACGTAATGCGCGACGTCGGCGATGGCGACGGTAAGGACGAAGCCGCCGGCATTGTTGCCTGACTCGTCGGGCTCGGCGTGCACGGCGTCGTCGTGATCCTTGGCGTCGGGCGGATCGATGGTGATCAGCGGCAGCTTCCGCCAGTCTTCACGGCCGGCCAGCGTCGCCGGCTTGGCGGCGTCGGCTTCGATGACGGTGTCGCGGCGAAACACGTCCGGGATCTGATGCGCATGAATGGCGATCAAGCTGATCGCTTTTTCGCTGCTCAGGGACCCTAGCCGCTCGACGATGTGGCCGGTCGGCAGGCCGAGCCGCGGCGCGCGGCTGGTCTCGACCGCGACCAGGTCGCCGTCGTCGGCGTCGCCGGTCGCGCCGGCCGGGATCGCCACCTCTTTGCCGAGCATCTTCTTGTCGACGGACTCGATACGGCCGCCGCCATTCGCATTCTTGCGGAATATGCCCAGTACGCGCTGTTTTGGCCGGTCGATGATCTTGATGATCCGGCCTGAGTGGCGGATGCCGTCTTCTTCCTCGGTTTCCTCGACGCGCACGAGCACGCGGTCGCCAAGGCCGGCCGCTTCGCTGGGCTTAATGTTGCGCGGCACATGAATGCGGATTTTCGGCGCCGGTCCGTGCGCGACTTCGTCCCATTCGTCGGGCGTCGCGATCAGGTCGCCGTCGCGGTCGCGCGCGGTGATGTCGGCGAGCACGGTCGACGGCAGCGTGCCGGGGTGGTGGAGTTTCTTGCGTTTCTTTTCGACCGCGCCTTCGTCGCCGAGTTCGCGCAGCATGCGCTTGAGTTCGGCGCGCATGGCATTCTTGAGGCCAAAGGCGCGGGCGATTTCGCGCGTGCCGACTTTGCCGCTTTGCGTGGCGATGAAGGCGAGAATGTCGGCCTTGGAGGGGAGGGTTCGTTTCGGTGGCTTGTTCAAAATAGATTTTCCAGCGCTAAAACAGCGCGACTAAGAGAGAATGTAATCATTGGGGGCGAGCTTCGCTAGCCAAGTCCCGTTCGTCCCCGCGAAAGCGGGGACCCAGAGTTATTGCCGTGACGTCGAAGTTGCCGCCCCTGGATTCCCGCCTGCGCGGGAATGAGCGTGTTAGATTTACTCGGCAGCAGTCACTTTTGGCGCGCGCGCCTTGGCCTTGGCCGGCTTTTTCGGCTTGGCCGCGGGCTTTTTGGCACGGCTGTCGGGCTTGGCCTCTGAGGCGGCGGCGGTTTTGGCGCTCTTGCGTCCGGCAGCGCGACGGCCCTTCGGTGAGTTGCCGACCAAAGCGGCGCGGGCATCCAGTAGTATGATCGCTTCGTCGAGCGTGATGGTTTCCGGCGTCTTGTCGCCGGTCAGCGTGGCGTTGACGCCGTTGTGGCTGACGTAGGGGCCGAAACGGCCGTTCTTCACCACGATGGGACCGCCTTTGTCCGGATGGTCGCCAAGCTGCTTGCCCGGATCGGCGCCGAAGCGGCGGCCCTTCTTCGGATTGGCGAGCTTGTCGGCGATCAGATGCATGGCGCGGTTGAGGCCGACGGTGAGGACGTCGTCGCCTTCTTCCAGACTCGCATAGAGCTTGCCGTGTTTGACGTAAGGGCCGAAGCGGCCGACGCCGGCCAAGATCGGCTCGCCGTCTTCTGGCGATTTGCCGACTTCGCGCGGCAGCGACAGCAAGGCCAATGCCTTTTCGAGATCGACGTCTTCGGGCTGCACGCCTTTCGGCAGACTGGCGCGTTTCGGCTTCTCGGGAGCCGGGGGCTTGGGCCCCTTTGAGCCCTTCGGCCGCTTTTCGACCGGCGCTTGTTCGCCGAGTTGCAGATACGTGCCGAAGCGTCCGCCGCGAATGGTGACTTCGAGATTGGTGACCGGATCGGTGCCAAGCACCTTGGTGGTCTGTTGGCCACCGGCGCCGGGCGTCATCTGCCGGGTAAAGCGGCATTCCGGATAATTCGAACAGCCGATGAAGGCGCCGAAGCGGCCGACTTTCAGCGAGAGTTGGCCGGTGCCGCATGTCGGACACTGCCGCACGGCGCCGCCATCGGCGCGTGCTGGAAAGATATGCGGCTCGAGCAGATCGTTGAGCGCGTCGAGCACCTGCGTGATGCGCACTTCTTTAATGTCGTTGACCGCGCCGATGAAGTCGCCCCAGAAATCCTCCAGCACCTTCTTCCAGTTCAACTCGTTGTTCGAAACCTTATCGAGCTGTTCTTCAAGCGAGGCGGTGAAATCATATTCGACGTAGCGCGCAAAAAAGCTTTCCAGGAAGCCGACGACGACGCGGCCTTTGTCTTCCGGAATAAGGCGCTTCTTGTCGATGCGGACATAGCCTCGATCCTGCAGCACCTGCAGGATCGAGGCGTAAGTCGAGGGCCGGCCGATGCCGAGTTCTTCCATGCGCTTGACGAGCGCGGCTTCCGAGAAGCGTGGCGGCGGTTCGGTGAAATGTTGGGCGGCCTCGATCGATTGTTTCTTCAGCGTCTCCGCTTCCGACATCGCGGGCAGGCGCTTGGAATCCTCATCTTCCGCGGCCTCGTCGACGCCTTCCTGATAGAGCGTCAGGAAGCCGTCAAACTTCACCACCTGACCGGTGGCGCGCAGATCGATCTTGCGCGCGCCGTTGGTCGCGAGAATGTCGACGGTGGTGCGCTCGAGTTCGGCAGATTCCATCTGGCTCGCCACAGCGCGATTCCAGATCAGCTCGTACAAACGCGCCTGGTCGCGGTCGACATATTTGGCGACCTCGGCGGGCGTGCGGGAGGGCGAAGTCGGGCGCACCGCTTCATGGGCTTCCTGCGCGTTCTTCGATTTGTTCTGATAGGTGCGCGGCGAACCGGGCACGTATTCCTTGCCGTAATTCTTGCCGATCATCGTGCGGATGTCGGCGATTGCTTCCGGCGCGATGTCGATGCCGTCGGTACGCATATAAGTGATGAGACCGGTGGTCTCGCCGTCGATCTCGACGCCCTCGTACAGCCGCTGCGCCAGGCGCATGGCGATGGCGGGCGCAAAGCCGAGCTTGCGGCTGGCTTCCTGCTGCATGGTCGAGGTGGTGAAGGGCGGTGGCGGATTGCGCCGCGCGGGCTTCGCCTCGACCGAGGATATGACGAACTTGGCGCCTTCGAGCGCATCTCGCAGGTCGTGGGCCTGGACGCCGGTGCCGATGTCGAGCCGCTGCAGCTTTTGTCCGTCGGCGCCGGTCAGGCGCGCTTCGAAGGCATCGCCGCGCGGCGTTTCCAGCTTGGCGACGATCGACCAGTATTCCTTGGCGACGAATTTCTCGATGTCGAGTTCGCGGTCGCACACGAGCCGCAGCGCGACCGACTGAACGCGGCCGGCCGAGCGCGCGCCCGGTAGCTTGCGCCAGAGCACTGGCGACAGCGTGAAGCCGACGAGATAGTCCAGCGCCCGGCGGGCGAGGTAGGCGTCCACCAGCGCGTCATCGATGGCGCGGGGGTGCTTCATCGCCTCGGTCACCGACTGCTTGGTGATGGCATTGAAGACGACGCGCTCGACTTTCTGGCCCTTCAGCGCCTTCTTTTCATTGAGGGCTTCCAGTACGTGCCAGGAAATGGCCTCGCCCTCGCGATCGGGGTCGGTCGCCAGAATGAGGGTGTCGGCGCCCTTGAGCGCACGCGCAATGTCATTGATCCGCTGCTGCGACTGCGGGTCGACCTCCCAAAGCATCTTGAAATCATTGTCCGGATCGACCGAGCCGTCCTTGGCCGGCAGGTCGCGGATATGCCCAAACGAGGCCAATACCTCGTAGCCGGGTCCAAGATACTTGTTGATCGTCTTCGCCTTTGAGGGCGACTCGACAACGACAACTTTCATGCAAATCCAATGGGTTAGCCGCCTGGATCACTCGATCCGAGGCTGAATCGGCCGCTCGCTTCGCCGGGAACATGGGGAAGGCGACCCGTGGTGTCAAATCAGGGTAGTTCCAAAGACCTTTAAAAACAGCGAATTTGCGGCGCTATCCAGCGTTTACACCAGATTACAACCTAGAGACGTATTTTATTATACTTACAATTATTAGGTTACTATTTGGAAGGGGACTGTGTATTTTTAACCGCGGGGGACACTCACACAATCAACTCCGCCGGGAACTCCGCCCGGCATGGAATGACGATGCCAGACCAAAAAGCATCTGGAGATCGCACGGCGGTTGCCACCTACGTCGCCAGTCTATCGGCGGATCTGGCCAACATGGCGCGGGAGACCGGGCTTGATACCCTCGGCTACCTCCTGGAAATGGTGCGGCTCGAAGCCGAAAGCTCCGCACGCCAGACCAATGGCGCGAACGGACGCCGCTAGTTACTTAACCTTCACCCCAAGCCGGTCCAGAAACGCCGCCGTCGGATTGCCGTCCGGCACTATGCCGAACTTCTTCTGCTCGGTGCGGATGTTGTCGCGCAAGTCGAAATCGACGTGCCCCTCGAACTCATTCACTTTGTAGCCGAGCTCGGCCAATTTTTTCTGCAAAGCGACGCGCGCATCGCGCGGCAGCGGACGATCGTCGCTCGGCCATGCGGTCTTGATGACTGCGCCGCCATGCATGCGATCGGCGAGATGGCCGACCGCGATCGCGTAGGCGTCGGAGTTGTTGTATGCTTTCAGCACGTCGAAGTTTTCGGTCACGAGAAATGCCGGACCTTTGGCGCCGCTGGGAAAAAACAGGATGCCGCTGCCCGCGGTCGGAAACGGTTTGCCGTCGGCGCGCCGCACGCCAAGATTCTGCCATTCGGCGAAGGTGCCGCGGCTGCGCATCGTGTCGAAGCCGTTCGGCACGGCGACCTCAAAGCCCCAAGGCAGGCCGTGCCGCCATTTCCATTTCTTGAGATAGTTGGCGATCGAGCCGATCGCGTCCGGCACATTGGACCAGATGTCGGTGCGGCCATCGCCGGAAAAATCGACGGCGTAGTCGACGAAGCTCGACGGCATGAACTGGCTCTGGCCCATGGCGCCGGCCCACGAACTGACCATGTTCTCGCGCGCGATGTGGCCGTTCTGCATGATGCCCATCGCCACGATCAGTTCGTTGCGGAAGTACGGATGGCGATAGCGGACATAAGCCAGCGTCGAGAGCGAGCGGAACACGTCCCATTTGTCTTTGGCCGCGCCGTAATCGGTTTCCATCCCCCACAACGCCAGCAGGATCCAGCGCTCGACGGCGAATTTCCTTTCGGCCGCGTCGAAAGTCTTTTCCCATTCCTTGTGTTTTTGCTGGCCGCGGGCGGCGCGCCCGGCCGACGCCAGCGAATTGATGTAATCGCCGACCGGTCTGCCGTATTCGGGCTGCTTCTTGGTGGCCGCGATCACGCGCGGATCGGGCGTGACACCGCGCATCGCGAGATCGAAATTGACGCGGGTGATGCCCTTGGCCTGCGCATCCGGCCAAAGCTCGGCGACGAAAGCGGCGAAGGATTGTTCTTGCGCGTATGCGGGCGCGCCGCACAACGCGAGGAGCATCAGCGCGGCGTAAAGGCGTGCGAGCATTTGTATATCCCGGTATCGAATCGAGCCGATGTTATATCAGCGATACCAGCGCGCCGCCGTGCCGCTCCAGCCGGCCGGCGATTTCAAGTTCCAGCAAGACCGTGCGCACGATGGCTGGCGAGGTGCGCGACATCCGCACCAGATCGTCGATCGAGACCGGCGTCGGCCCGAGCAGCGAGACGATGCGGGCGCGGTCGTCTTCGGCAGGCTCGGCATCGTGCGGCCCGGGCGCTTCCCATTCCGGTTCCTGCGCGGGCAGGTCGATCCCGCGGCCGAGGATCGGCTCCAGCACGGCGATCACGTCTGCGGCCTCGGTGACCAATGTCGCACCCTGCTTGAGCAACCCGTTGGTGCCCTCGGCACGCGGATCGAGCGGCGAGCCGGGCACGGCAAAGACTTCACGGCCTTGCTCGCCGGCGAGCCGCGCGGTGATCAGCGAGCCGGAGCGGCGCGCCGCCTCGACGATGACGACGCCGACCGACAGCCCGGAGATCAGCCGGTTGCGGCGGGGGAAGTCGCGGGCGCGCGGCTCCCAGGCCAGCGGCATTTCCGACACGCCGGCGCCGTCGGCGACGATCTTGTCCAACAGTTCGACGTGCTCGGCCGGATAGATGCGCTCGTGGCCGCCCGCCAGCACCGCGACGGTGCCGCTTGCCAAAC